>CAYMHX010000061.1:0-11026 GCA_964390325.1 uncultured Roseburia sp.
GGTTGATTTTTGCTTTGCGAAGCAAATTTTCATGCAAAAATCAATCGTTGCCGGTTACGGAGTGAACAGTAATGAGAGGAATATTTTTTGAAAATTGGGAAAGAATAAAAGGTAACTATGAAGGTAGTGAATAGTTACGATAAAAGTATGAATTTATAGTGTCATAATATAGGAGTGGAAAGGGTATGGATATAAAAAAGTATCGGTTTTGTTTAATAATGGTAGCATTTATGATAATTATGGTTAGTATAATGGCGTATATATTTTTTTCAGAGGAAAATAAGTCCTATAAAGACGGAATACTGGTACAAAATGTGTATGTTTTAGAGGAAGAACCGGTATGAAAGAAACTACGCTTTATATCAAAATTGATAGAAATACCTGTGTACAGACACCAAAGGTTTTGCTTTCAGATATTGCCAAAATTGAGTGTGAAAGACAGGATATTTTACGGAAGGTAAAAAACATTGTAGTTTATAATTTTGAAACAAATAAAGGAAAGCAGAATTATCACAATGCAATTTCGATGTCTATTTTGAAAGTTATAGAAGATATTCATAAAATATCTGCTGGAAGTTTGGTGATAAATGAAGGAGAAAGCGACTTTGTAATTGCATATCAGGGAGAGCAAAAACAGAAAAAATGGCTGGAAAAAGGAAAGACGATTGTACTGTGTGTGATTGTTTTCTTTGGCTCGGCGTTTAGTATTAATGCATTTAATAATGATGTTAGTATTATTAAAATTTTTAATCAGTTTTATTATCAGGTGATGGGAACGATGCAGGAAGGAATTTCAGAGCTGGAAGTTTGTTACTGCATTGGTCTTGCAATTGGAATTACGGTATTTTTTAATCATGTGGGAGAGAAGAAAATTACAAAAGACCCGACTCCGTTACAGGTGGAAATGCGTAAATATGAAAATGACTTAGATATGACTTTTATTGAGAATGCCAGCAGGAAGGAACATAATATTGATGTGGATTAAACATCTGTTTTTAGGATTATTGGGGTTGGTTTCCGGTGGTGCAATTGCGGCAGGAACATTTGCGTTTGTAATGATTATTGGAGTAGTGCCAAGATTAATTGGAAAATGTCATCGGGCGGCGGGAACAATGTGTTTTGAAAATTGTATTATTGCAGGTGCTGTTTTAGGATGCGTATGGTCAGTTTTCCCAGAGCTTTCAATTCCATTTGGTCATATAATGCTTGGGATATTTGGCTTGAGTGCAGGGATTTTTGTAGGTTGTATTGCAATTGCACTGGCAGAAATTTTAGATACGTTTCCGATTTTATTCCGAAGGGCAAATATAAAAGAAGGAATGGCATGGATTATTTTATTTCTTGCATTGGGAAAAATGTGTGGGTCGTTTTATTATTTTTGGGCGAGATAGGCGTTTTGATTTGACTTCAGAAAATTTGTGGCATAAAATGAAAAGTAATAAGTATAGATAAGAAGTCAAATATTGACAGCTTAGGAGTGGAGAAAAATGACTACATCAATTGCAAGACAAAGTGTAATTATTAAGTGCAATATGCAAAGAGCCTATATTTTAGGAAACTATGAATATTATTATGGTGCAGGGGTTGCGGGAAAGATATTTGAATTTGAGATTTCAGAGGATATTAAACCGAAAGAGTTAGAAGCATTGCTCGCAGAAAAACTAAACGATGTTAACCCTAAAAATGAACAGGAGGCGTATTTGTGTTCTGTTTTAAAGCAATATGACCCAAAAGAACAGTATGATGAGCAGATGAAGGAATTGCTTCTTTGGGGAAAAGAAGAAACCTGCTTGTGGCAGGTTTCTATTACACGTTAGGAGTTGGTTTTGTTTTTCATATTATCGGTATAAAGACTATATTGATTTTTCCCTTTTTGTTTTGCATCATAGAGAGCGATATCGGACTGATGATAGAGCGTTTCCCAGTTAGAATTGGAATTGCCAAAGGCTACACCAAAACTTGCAGAGATGTCTCTCCATTCTTCTTTTTCAACAGAAAGGGTGCAGACAGCGGTACAGAGTTTCGCAGCTACTTTTTCCGCTGTTTTTTTGCTGTTTACATTTGCTAAATAGACAATAAATTCATCACCGCCCATACGTCCTACAATATCTGTTTGTCGAACAGAATGAGAGAGGGTTCGAGCGACTGCTTTTAAAAGTAAGTCTCCTTCTCCATGACCGTAAGTATCGTTTACGGCTTTAAAATTATCTAAGTCGACAGAAATTAAAGGACAGACAAGTTCATCGGATTGTTTTTCTTTTTCAAGTGCCATAGTAATTTGTGCTTGTACAGCACCTCTATTTAAAATTCCCGTCAAAGCATCTGTCTGGTCAATGCCACACACAATATCAATTTCTTGATTTTCTAATAATTCTAAACATTCTGTATAAGAAGCATCGACATATTCATAAACCCATCCGGTGTGCTGACTGATTTCTTGAAGATAGTCGTAA
This sequence comes from uncultured Roseburia sp., assembly GCA_964390325.1. GTDB lineage: Bacteria > Bacillota > Clostridia > Lachnospirales > Lachnospiraceae > Roseburia. Next base: position 2,454 of record CAYMHX010000061.1, read on the forward strand.
TAATAGTGATGATATGGATGTTCTTTGTATTCCGTGGTATTATTTTCTAATGGAAAATAGCATATGCGTAGGACTTCTTTGTTATCTGTGTGACAGATGGAAGGAGAAAGTGCTGTTAAAGTTATTAGTATGCTAAGAAAAAAAGTGGTTATTTTTTTCATTTGTACCTCACATTTTATCTTTTTTTCGTAATGATTCAGTATCTTCATAATGACGATATAAATTTTGATTTAAAAACATAAAGTTATAGAATATTATACTATATTTTTGGAATTGTCAAAAGGATTTTATTGTGTTTTTTATAGAGTGCATAAATATATAGAGAAATTAGCATAATAGTAAAAAGGAGGGAATAGAATAATGGCAGAAACTCCACAACAGTTAAAACAAAAACAACAGGAAAAATATCAAGAATATGTAAAGCAAGTGACACCGACCCATAATTTATGGATAAATATGGCAAAGGCATTTGTAACAGGAGGGATTATCTGCACCATAGGTCAGATAATTTTAAATACTTGTGCAGGATATGGGCTGGATAAAACAACGTCAGGAAGCTGGTGTTGTTTGATATTAATTTTATGCAGTGTATTGTTGACAGGATTTAATATTTATCCGACCTTAGCAAACTGGGGAGGTGCAGGGGCGTTAGTACCAATTACAGGTTTTGCAAATGGTGTGGCTGCCTGTGCGATTGAATTTCAAAAGGAAGGTCAGGTATTTGGAATTGGCTGTCAGATTTTTAAAATTGCAGGACCTGTGATTTTATATGGAATTTTTTCTAGTTGGGCATTGGGATTTGGATATTGGATTTTAAAATTGATAGGTGTGATGTGAAAGGCATGGTTATTAATATGGAAAATAAAAAAGAAATACCCATGGGATTGGTATTTCAGATGTCATTGAATGAGAGAGCAATGGAAAATTTTGCAAAAATGACGGATACAGAGAAGAAACAGGTAATAGAGGCGGCAAGAAATGTCACCTCAAAAGAACAGATGAAAGGAATTGTGTCGGATTTGGCAGGATTACGGTAGGGAAATCGTTTTAGCAGGAAATATCATAATATTCACCACCGAAAAGATATTGAAAGAGCAGACCGATTAATCCTTTTAAAATGTGCGTAGAGCCAAATTGTGGAAGGCAGGGAACAGATATAATCAGGTGCAAGGGTAATCACATTTAAATAGTCTTCTGAAGAAATTAACATTATTGGAGAAAGAAGAGTAAAGCTACAGATTAGGTACTGTACATTTTGTTTAAAAGGTGCTAGAATACTCCCTGTTGTGTAAATGGTAATGATTTAAAGTTGTTGAAAATATAAAAATGGCAGGGAGGAAAGCGTAGTGCTTTTAAGTGAACAAGAGAAGAAAGCGTTTTTGAAACAGATAGATTTATTTGTACTGGATATGGATGGTACGTTTTATTTAGAAAATAAAATTTTAAATGGCTCGTTAGGGTTTGTGAATAAATTAACAGAAATGGGAAAGAAATATATTTTTCTTACCAATAATTCGTCGAAGTCAAGGCAAGATTATATTGAAAAGCTGGCAAAGATGAATTGCTTTGTAGACGAAAATCAAGTTTTAACATCAGGTGATGTAACGATTGAATTTTTAAAAAGAAATCGGGCAGGGAAAACGGTTTATTTGGTAGGAACACCAATATTAGAAGAAAATTTTAAAGCAGAAGGGATTGCTTTGGTAAAAGAAAATCCTGACATTGTTGTGATTGGATTTGATACAACACTTACCTATGAAAAGCTGGAACGTGCTTGTACCTTTATTAGAAATGGGGCGGAATTTTTAGCAACACATATGGATATTAATTGTCCGACACAGGAAGGCTTTATTCCTGACTGTGGCTCGATGTGTGCATTAATTAGCTTATCGACTGGAAAGAAGCCCAAATATCTGGGAAAACCATGTAAAGAAACCGTGGAAATGGTACTTGAAAGAACTGGATTTACAAAAGAACAGGTTGTTTTTGTGGGAGATAGAATTTATACCGATGTAGCAACAGGGGTAAAAAATGGTGCAAAAGGGATTTTGGTTTTATCGGGAGAAACGAAGTTAGAAGATGTTGAGACATCAGAAGTGAAGCCTGATGCAATATTTGAAAGTATTGCTGAGATGACGAAATATTTATAGGGAATGAAGATTGGGGTTGTTGTAGTATGAAAAATAGTATTGATATACGATTTTTCATACTACAACAACCCCAATCTTTTTCTTACATTCGAAGAATTATTCTCCATGTTTTTCTAAAGCAGCTTCTTCATGTTTGATTTCCCAATGAATTAAGAAGGTCAAAAGACCGCGCAGCAGAATCACTGCACCTAAAATACCTAGTTCTTCCCAGTCACGCACCACAACAGTTCTAAGAACTTCACTTCCCATTTTAAATTCTAAAGAAAGTGCAATTCCCTGTGCTAAATCCAGTCTTAAATTAGAATCATGCCGAATCCAGCGGATAAAACACTTGATGGCAGTATAAACAAGTACAATGATACCAAACAATTCTAAAAGAACCGTACACAGCTCTACAATATACAACAGCAATAATTCTATATTTTCAATAAAAAGATGCATTGAACAACCCCCTCTATTTGTAGTAATATGTAATTATTCAGTAGATATGAAAAATTTCCTAACTATGAAGGTACTGAATAGTTACAATAATATCATTATTATAAGGATTTTATCGAAAGAAGACAAGGATACTTTAAAAATCTAAATAAATATTTAGAAAAATGGTTACTGTTCACAGAGCTATCCGACATTTACTGTACTGTTTACGAGGTACGAGTGAAAAGTAACGAAAAATGAATAAAGAATAAGGAGAAAAATTGAAAAATGATACAGAATTTAAAACCTTCCTGTATTGCACGGTTTACTGAAACGGTAGAAGCAGTAAGGAAGCTTGCTTTGGATAAGGAGAAAAAGCAGATTATCATAGCGATTGATGGCAGATGTGCGAGTGGGAAAACAACGCTTGGCTATTATTTACAGGAATTGTTTGATGCGAATTTATTTCATATGGATGACTTTTTTTTGCAAAGTCACCAGCGTACAAAAGAGCGTTTAGCAGAAATAGGCGGAAATGTGGACTATGAGCGTTTTATGGAAGAAGTTTTAGAACCTTTATTAAATGGAGAGGATATTACCTATCGCCGGTTTGATTGTAAAAGCATGACATTTGCAGAAGAAAAACTAATTTCTGCCAAACGTATCAATATTATTGAAGGGTCTTATTGCATGCATTCGTATTTTAAAGATTGTTATGATTTAAGGGTATTTACGGATATTGATGAAGAAAGCCAGATAAAGAATATTAGAAATCGAAATGGCGAAGAAAAATTGGCTGTATTTCAAGAATGCTGGATTCCAAAGGAGGAAGCATATTTTGCTGCCTTTCAGATAAAAGAAAAAAGTGAAATTGTTGTAGAATGGAGATTAACATGATTTATACCGTAACATTTAATCCGTCATTAGATTACATCGTGACTGTTAAAAATTTCACAACTGGAGCAACAAACCGAACAGCAGATGAGAAGATATTTGCAGGCGGAAAAGGAATTAATGTGTCAATGGTGCTGAAAAATTTGGGACAGAAAACAACGGCATTTGGTTTTTTAGCAGGTTTTACAGGGGAAAGAGTACAGGCACTTTTAGAAGAAAAAGGAATCTGTACGGATTTTATTTTTGTAACAGAAGGAATGTCTCGTATTAATGTAAAGTTGCGTTCGGTAAATGAGGAAGAAGAACAGGAAGAAACCGAAATCAATGGACAGGGTCCTTTGATTGAAACAACAGATATTGAGCAATTATATCAAAAATTGGATGATTTAAAAGCAGATGATATCTTGGTTTTAGCAGGAAGTATACCAAATACGATGCCGTCTTCTATTTATATGGATATTTTGCAGTATTTATCTGGCAGGGGAATTAAAATTGTAGTGGATGCTACAGGAGAACTCTTAAAAAAAGTATTGCCATACCATCCTTTTTTAGTGAAACCAAATCATCACGAATTAGGAGAATTATTTGGGGTAGAGCTAAAAACAAAGAGTGATATTATTTTTTATGCTAGGAAATTAAAAGAGCAGGGTGCTACAAATGTATTGGTATCTATGGCAGGAGATGGAGCTGTTTTGGTGGATGAAAATGGAGTTGTGCATGAGGCAAAAGCACCGAAGGGAATTGTAAAAAATTCTGTAGGAGCAGGAGACTCTATGGTGGCAGGCTTTTTGGCAGGATATTTGGAAAAGAAAAATTATGCCGATGCATTTTATATGGGACTTTGTACGGGAAGTGCTTCTGCTTTTTCGGAGGAGTTGGCAAGAAAAGAAGAAGTGATGGAATTGTACGCGGCTATTTGTTTTTGAGCAAAAACAAATAGCTTTTTATCCGACACGAGAAACTCTGCGAGCTTTCTTGTGCGGTTCTTTGCAATAAAAAATTGCTCAGAAATGAGGTTTAGTATGATTAGACAAAACAATCAGATATTTTTATTGGAAACAAGGAATACAAGCTATCTCTTTCATGTACTTTTGTCGGGACAGTTAGAGCATTTGTATTATGGGCGAAAGATTAGAATGAAAGAATCGTTTACCGAAGATAGTATTCAGATATTTGTAGAAAAACACACATTTCCACCCGGAAATTCCAATTCTTACAGTAAAGAATACAATCAGTTTTCTTTAGAAGATATGAGACTGGAAATGTCTTCTTATGGAAAGGGAGATATCAGAGAGCCTTTTATAGAAATTATTTATGAAGATGGAAGTGGTACATCCGATTTTATTTATCATAGTTTTTCGATAGAAAAGGGAAAGGAGGATTTTGAAACACTTCCGGGTTCTTATGATGAGACAAATGAAGTAGACCATTTATGTGTAACTTTAAAAGAGAAATATATGGATTTGTTTTTGGAATTGCATTATTTTGTTTATGAAGATTGTGATGTGATTACAAGAAGTACACGTTTGGTAAATAACAGTGATAAAACGGTAAAAATAACCAGATTAATGAGTACACAGTTGGACTTTGAAACGGCAGATTTTGTATTTTCAACTTTTAATGGTGCATGGGCAAGGGAAATGAGGCGTGTAGATACACCAATTTATGCAGGAAAGCATAGTAACAGTTCTTATGCAGGAGTTTCTTCTAATCGTGCAAATCCATTTGTAATGTTAAGTCATGAAGATACAACAGAGGACAGTGGAGAGTGTTACGCCTGTAACCTGATTTACAGTGGAAATCACTATGAAGCAGTGGAGGTAAGCTGTCATAACAAAACACGTTTTGTAGCAGGAATCAATCCACAGTCTTTTTGTTTTATACTTCTTTCGGGGGAGGTTTTTGAAGCACCTGAGGCAGTCATGACTTATTCGCATAAAGGTTATAATGAAATGAGCCAGCATATGCACAAGTTTGTCAATGAGCATATTATTAGAGGATATTGGAAGAAAAAAGAACGCCCAATATTGTTAAATAGCTGGGAGGCAGCTTATTTTGACATTAATGAAAGAAAGTTGTTAAATCTTGCAAAGGCAGGAAAGGCAGCAGGAATTGAGCTTTTTGTAATGGATGATGGCTGGTTTGGAAATCGAAATAATGATACCTGTTCGTTGGGTGACTGGTATGTGAATACGAAGAAATTGCCAAGAGGTGTCAAGGGGTTGTGTGAGAAAATTAATGCACTTGGTTTGGATTTTGGTATTTGGGTAGAACCTGAAATGGTAAATGTGGATAGTGATTTATATCGTAAGCATCCTGATTGGGCGATGGATATTTCTGAAAAGGAACATTCGGAAGGACGTAACCAGCGTATTTTAGACTTGGGACGGGCAGAGGTTTGTGATTATATTATTGAAGAAATGAGCAAATTATTCTCCTCTTGTAATATAGCCTATGTAAAATGGGATATGAATCGTATTGTATCGGATTATTATTCCAAAGAACTGTTACCAGAACGTCAGGGAGAAACAGCTCATCGTTATGTGATGGGGCTTTATCGGTGTATGAAGACTTTGACCGAACGGTTTCCAAAGATTTTATTTGAAGGCTGTGCTTCTGGCGGCAATCGTTTTGATTTGGGGATTTTGTGTTATTTTCCACAGATTTGGGCGAGCGATGATACCGATGCACTGTGCCGTGCTGAGATTCAGACAGGGTATAGTTATGGCTATCCGATGTCTACGGTAACAGCACATGTTTCTGCCTGTCCAAATCATCAGACATTGCGTATAACACCATTGGAAACACGTTTTAATGTGGCTGCATTTGGTGTGCTTGGATATGAATGTAATTTTTGTGAAATGAGCAAAGAGGATATGGCAGCAATTACAGCTCAGATTGCTTTATATAAAAAATGGAGAAAGACCCTGCAGTATGGCAGATTTTACCGTGGCAGAACAGCCTGTGATGCGTTAAAATCGATTGGAGGCCGTATGGCAGGAAGCGTATTAATCAGTGGAGTTGGAAATATAACGGAATGGACTTGTGTATCAGAGAACCAAAAACAGGCGGTAGGTTTATTAATGCAAAAACTCGTTGCACCAAATGTTCAGTTTGATTATTATAAGGCGAAGGGATTACATCCTGAACTAGAATATCGTTTTAGAAATCGGGAATTGAAATATAATATCAAAGAGTTTGGAAGTTTGGTAAATATGGTCGCACCTGTACATATCAAACAAGATTCGATTACGCACAATTTGATTTCGAAATTTGTAAAATTGGATGGAGAAAAAGAGGATTGTACGGCGTATGGGGATGCGTTGATGTATAGTGGCGTGCATTTAAAACAGGCGTTTGCAGGAACGGGATATAATGGAGAGGTAAGACCGTTTCAGGATTTTGCATCGAGGATTTATTTTATGGAAGAATGTGCAGAAAGTTAATTAAAAAGCAAGTATGATAAAAAGGGGCAGAAGAAATATGATAAGATTTAATAGTGATTATACAGAAGGTTGTCATCCTGCGATTTTAGAGCGTTTGACAGAGACAAATATGGAGCAGACTTCAGGTTATGGGACAGATGAGCATTGCAGACACGCAGCCAAATTAATCAAAGAGGCCTGCCATGCACCAAATGCAGAGGTACATTTTTTAGTAGGTGGTACACAGACCAATGTTATGGTCATTACGTCTGCCCTAAAGCATTATCAGGGTGTTGGGCAACCAAGGAAGAAAATGTAGATGCATTAATTTTAGATATAAAAAGACAATTGAGGGAGAATAATTGAATTTTTAGAAAGATAAGTAACTATAAATGGGCGAATATAAAAAAATGCACGTAACTATTGGTCAAAACAGTAAATGTTTTGACCTGCTCTGAATAGTTACAAATGCACCAAAACTTTCTCGATTTGTTTGTACTGGAAAGACATTTTTAGTTTTTATAAAAGATTATAAAATAAGAAAGATTGAAAATATGATAAAAAATAAGAAAATTTTATTAATTGCAACAGGTGGAACAATTGCTTCAAAACGTTCCTGCCATGGTCTGACACCTCAGATTACACCGAAAGAATTGATAAGTTATATTCCACAGGTAAAGGAAGTTTGTGAAGTAGAAACGCTTCAATTATTGAATTTAGATAGTACAAATATGGAGCCAAAGCATTGGAAAATGATGGTGAATACGATAAAAGAGAAGTATGAGTCTTATGACGGATTTGTAATTGCACATGGGACAGATACGATGGCATATACGGCAGCAGCCTTATCTTATATGATTCAAAATTCCAGTAAACCGATAGTGATTACAGGTTCTCAAAAGCCGATTGATATGGAAATTACGGATGCAAAATCGAATTTATTAGATAGCTTTTTGTATGCCAGTGATGAAGAATCGCAGGGAGTACAGTTGATTTTTGATGGAAAGGTAATTGCGGGAACAAGGGCAAAAAAAGTGCGTTCTAAGAGTTATAATGCATTTTCCAGTATCGATTATCCATTCCTTGCCATCATTCAGGATGGAAATATTATGCGTTATATTCCAATGCTTCCTTATAAAAAAGAAGTACAGTTTTATGAAGAAATGAATGATAATGTTTATTTGTTAAAATTAATACCGGGGATTCGGGCAAGAGTATTGGAGAGTGTATTTGAACAGTATGACAGCATTGTAGTAGAGAGTTTTGGAGTTGGAGGAATTCCAAAATCTATTTCAGAGGACTTTTTCCGTCTTTGTAAAAAATATCCGCAGAAATTAATTGTAATGGCAACGCAGGTGGCACATGAGGGCAGTGATATGACCGTTTATGAAGTAGGACGGGATATCAAAGCAGAGTGCAGAATTTTAGAATCTTATGATATGACATTGGAATCGGTGGTTGCAAAGTTAATGTGGATGATGGGAAATAAAAATTTATGCGAAGAAGAAGCAGAAGATATTTTTTATCAGAGCATTAATTATGATTTGGTTTTTGGAAAAAATCGAAAGTAGTAAAATTGAAAAATGGGTTAGTAGGAAATGATTTTTGTTCCTACTAACCCATTTTTGTGATTTTGTAAATTCGTTTAATGACTATGGCATTTCTACAATTGTCACATCAGTAGCGT
>CAYMHX010000062.1:0-10941 GCA_964390325.1 uncultured Roseburia sp.
GGTTGATTTTTGCTTTGTGAAGCAAATTTTCATGCAAAAATCAATCGTTGCTGGTTATGGAGTGAACAGTAACGTGAACTGTAACAAAATTATAATTTTTAGTTTTCAAATATGGAATAGTCTGTTATAATAAACGTATAATACACTTAGGAGGCAGAAACAATGGCTGAGGATAGAAAATCATTTAAAATAAAAGATGGCAATTTAGGCGAAGTAAAGATTGCAGATGAAGTAGTTGCAATTATTGCAGGACTTGCTACCACAGAAGTAGAGGGAGTAAGCTCTATGGCAGGCAACATTACGAATGAATTAGTTAGTAAATTAGGTATGAAGAACCTTTCAAAAGGGATTCGTGTCGATGTATTAGACGGTGTTGTGAACGTAGATGCGGCAATTAATATTGGATATGGTTATTCCATTCCAGAAGTTTCTACGAAAGTACAGGAACGTGTAAAGAGTGCTATTGAAAATATGACAGCTTTAGAAGTATCCGTAGTAAATGTACACATTGCATCCGTTGATATGGGTAAGGACAAATAAGACCTTTGACAATGAAAAAATGACGTAACTGGAAAAGTATAAAATAGTTACAAACAAATGAAAAGGGTGTCTTTGTGGCATCCTTTTTTATAATACGGAAACTAGATGATTTGTATCTATTCAGTACCTTCATAACTACGATGCAAAAATCTATTAAAAATCACTTCGTGATAGGATTTTTGCACGCCTGAATTACTTTCTTTTGGTTAAAACAGCAAGTGTTTTAACTTGCTCTGAATAGTTACAAAAAATCAGAGATATAAGATACTTGTAATTATTATATCGATGTAGATGCTTGAAATGGCAAAGTATAGAATAGTTACAGATATTTATAGAAAAAGAGGAATATAGGATGACAAGACGAGAATTAAGAGAACAAGTATTTTTAATGCTGTTTCGTGTAGAATTTCACAATGCAGAAGAAATGAATGAGCAGATTGCATTATATAGAGAACAGTTAGAAGACTGCAACCAAAAAGATGCAGACATTATTATCGATAAATTTAAAAATATTATAGAAAAATTAGAAGATATTGATACTGCAATCGGAGAAGTATCAAAGGGATGGAAAGTCAGCCGTATGGCGAAGGTAGACCTTACGTTACTTCGTTTGGCTGTTTATGAGATGAAATATCAGGAGGATATTCCTGTAAAGGTTGCTATTAATGAAGCAGTTGAACTTGCAAAACAGTATGGTTCAGATGACTCACCAGCATTTGTAAATGGAGTATTGGCAAAATTAGCATGATGAAAAATGTGTATTCCGTCGGACAGGTAAATGCATACATTAAAAATATGTTTGCACAGGATTTTATGATGCAGCGTATCTGTATCAAAGGAGAAGTGTCAAATTGTAAATATCATACATCAGGACATATTTATTTTACATTGAAGGATAAAACGGGAACGATAAATGCCGTAATGTTTGCAGGATATCGCAGAGGGTTATCTTTTATAATGAAGGAAGGTGACAAAGTGATTGTCACTGGTTCGGTGGAAATTTATGAAAGAGATGGAAAATATCAGCTCTACGCCAGAGAGATTGAACTGGATGGAGCTGGTAATTTATATTTGCAGTTTGAGGCATTGAAACGGGAATTGGAAGAAATGGGAATGTTTGCACCAGAGTATAAAAAGCCAATTCCTAAATATGCAAAACGAATCGGTGTTGTAACAGCACCGACAGGAGCAGCAGTACAGGATATTCGAAATATTGCTTCAAGAAGAAATCCTTATGTGCAGTTGATTTTGTATCCTGCTCTTGTTCAGGGAGAAGGAGCAGTAGAAAGTATTATCAAAGGAATTGAAGCATTAGACCGGATGGGATTGGATATTATTATTGTGGGTCGTGGCGGAGGCTCTATTGAAGATTTATGGGCATTTAATGAAGAAGAAGTAGCGAGGGCTATTTTTCAATGTAATACACCGATTATTTCAGCAGTGGGACATGAAACGGATACAACTATCGCGGATTTTGTTGCTGATATGAGAGCACCGACTCCGTCAGCAGCGGCAGAGCTTGCTGTATTTGAGTATCATATAATAGAGGAACAGTTGAAAAATCAACAAAGACGGTTGTATCACTATATGCTGCAAAAACTGGATAAAAATCGTTTTAAATTGCAGACAGCAGAACTAAAGTTGCGAAACATTTCACCGGACAACCGATTAAGAGAAAATCGGATGTATGTTTTTGAGCTGGAACAAAAATTAGAACAGAGAATACAGCAAATTTTTGCAGAGAAAAAACATCAGATAGCAATTTTAGCAGAACGAATGGAACGGGTATCACCTATTAGGAAACTTAGCAGTGGTTATTCCTATGTAGAAACTGGCGAGGGGAAAACTCTTACAAGTACAGAACAGGTAAAACAGGGAGAAGAAGTGACCATTCATTTATTAGAAGGAAGATTAAAAGCAGAAATAAAAGAAGTTTTGTAACTATTGATAAGAAAGGTGCAAACGTTATGGAAGATAAGAAACAGCAGTCTTTAGAAGAAAAAATTGGAAGTATAGAAGAAATGATTCAAAAAATGGAAGCACCAGAGATTTCTTTAGAGGAGTCGTTTCAATTATATCAAGCTGGAATAGAGCAGTTAAAGGCGTGTAATCAGATGTTAGATGATGTAGAAAAGAAAATGCAGATATTAAATAAAAATGGGGAATTGATGGATTTTTAAATGGGCAAATTCATAAAAATGGAGGATGATTATGAATATAAAGTCTGAAATTAATCAAAGGGCTTTGGAGATTGATAAAATAATAACAAAGTATCTTCCGAAAGCAGAAGATTATCAAAAAACAATCATGGAAGCCATGAATTATAGTGTATTGGCAGGCGGGAAACGTCTAAGACCAATGTTGATGTTGGAGACTTATCGTCTGTTTGGCGGCACATCAGAGGTCATAGAGCCGTTTATGGCAGCAATGGAAATGATTCATACTTATTCCTTAGTACATGATGATTTACCGGCTATGGATAATGATGAGTACCGCAGAGGAAAAAAGACAACCCATGCTGTTTATGGAGAAGCAATGGGGATTTTAGCAGGAGATGCGTTATTAAATTTTGCATTTGAAACGGCATTAACGGCATTTGATATCGAACCAAACAATCCAAATATTGGAAAAGCATTGCAGGTTTTAGCAAAAAAAGCAGGGATTTATGGAATGATTGGTGGTCAGGTGGTAGATATTCAATCCGAAGGAACAAATACTATGACAAAGGAAAAATTGGATTTTATCTACCGTTTAAAAACAGGAGCATTAATGGAATCTTCCATGTTGATTGGTGCAATTCTTGCAGGGGCTTCTAAGGAAGAACAGCAGATTGCAGAAACTGTGGCAGGAGAAATTGGTCTTGCATTCCAGATTCAGGATGATATTTTAGATGTGACAAGTACAGCAGAAGTATTGGGTAAACCAATTGGAAGCGATGAAAAGAATTTAAAGTTTACATATGTAACCTTTGAAGGATTGGAACAGGCAAAAGAGGATGTGGCATATATTACCGAACAGGCAGTAGCAAATATGAAATCTCTTTCTGCAAAAAATGAATTTTTAAATGAATTATTGTTATACTTAATTGCAAGAGAGAAGTAAATGAGAAGTAAGAGGTACCTAAGATGGTATTAGAAAAGATAAATGAACCAAACGATATAAAAAATCTCAATGAAGAAGAACTAAAGGTATTGGCACAAGAGATTCGGGAATTTTTAATCAATAAAATTTCAGTTACCGGAGGGCATTTGGCATCTAATTTGGGTGTGGTAGAGCTGACAATGGCATTACACTTAGTGTTGGATTTTCCAAAGGATAAAATTATTTGGGATGTAGGACATCAGTCTTATACGCATAAGATTTTGACGGGAAGAAAAGCTGGGTTTGATGAACTGCGTAAATATGGTGGTATGAGTGGTTTTCCGAAACGAAAGGAAAGTGACTGTGATTGTTTTGATACAGGACACAGTTCGACTTCTATTTCAGCAGGGCTAGGTTATGCTCATGCAAGGCAGATTATGGGAGATGATTATAAAGTTGTTTCTGTTATTGGAGATGGTGCATTAACAGGTGGTATGGCATTTGAAGCATTGAATAATGCAGCGGCATTAGATAGTAATTTTATCATTATCTTGAATGATAATAATATGTCAATTTCGGAAAATGTAGGTGGTATGTCTCGTTATTTAGCAGGTTTTCGTACTGCTGATGCTTATTTGGGACTGAAAAATAATGTAATGAATACTTTGAATAAAATTCCGGTCTATGGAGAACGAATGGTAAAACGGATTCGGAAAACAAAGAGTGGAATTAAGCAGTTTTTAATTCCGGGAATGTTGTTTGAAGAAATGGGAATTATGTATTTAGGTCCTGTGGATGGCGGGGATTTGCATGGAATTGAAAAACTGTTAAAAGAAGCAATGCATGTGGACGGACCTGTATTGGTGCATGTTATGACACATAAAGGCTCAGGGTATAAACCGGCAGAACGCCATCCTTCCCGCTTTCATGGTATAGAGCCATTTGATATTGAAACAGGTTTACCGAAGAAAAAACGGATTAAGGCAAATTATACAGATGTCTTTTCTACGGTGATGAGAAAATTAGGTGATAGGGATGAAAACGTAGTGGCAATAACGGCTGCTATGTCGGATGGAACAGGATTAAAACGGTTTCAGAATATGTTCCCGGAGCGTTTTTTTGATGTAGGCATTGCAGAAGAACATGCAGTGACATTTTCGGCTGGTTTAGCGGCAGCAGGATTAAAACCTGTGTTTGCAGTATATTCTTCTTTTTTACAGAGAGCTTATGACCAAATTTTGCATGATGTCTGTATACAAAATCTTCCAGTGGTATTTGCAATTGATAGAGCAGGATTGGTAGGCAGTGATGGCGAAACGCATCAGGGTATTTTTGATATTTCTTATTTATCAACCATACCGAATATGACCATTATGGCTCCGAAAAATAAATGGGAACTTTCGGATATGGTGAAATTTGCAGTGGATTTTACATCTCCGATTGCTGTCCGTTATCCAAGAGGGGAAGCTTATGATGGTTTAGAAGCGTATCGTGAGCCGATTGTTTTTGGAAAGAGTGAGTGGATTTATAAAGAGTCCGAAATCGTACTCTTTGCATTGGGGTCTATGGTAAAAACGGCAGAAATTGTACGTGAGGCATTAAAAGAACAGGGATATGCATGTAGTTTGGTCAATGCCAGATTTGCAAAACCGTTAGATATTGAATTGTTAAATGAAGTAGTAAATACACATAAGCTAATTATTACTATGGAAGAAAATGTCATCAATGGCGGTATGGGTGAGCATGTAACGGAATACTATTATCAATCCGGACAAAATCAGATTCAGGTATTAAATATTGCTATTCCTGATGATTATGTAGAGCATGGAAATGTGGATATTTTAAGAGAAGAAGTGGGAATTGATGCAGGAAGCATCATAAATCGTACCATACAGGCATATAAGAAAGTGATAGAGAAGTTATGAAGGAAAGATTAGATATACTCTTAGTAAAAAGAGGGCTTGCACCTTCCAGAGAAAAAGCAAAAGCCATGATTATGGAAGGCAATGTATTTATTGGAAATAACAGAGAAGATAAAGCAGGCACGATGTTTGATGAAAATGTGGCAATTGAAATCAAAGGAAATACCTTAAAATATGTAAGTCGTGGTGGGTTAAAACTGGAAAAGGCGATGACGCATTTTGGAATTGCATTAGATGGTAAAGTTTGTATGGACATTGGTGCATCAACCGGAGGATTTACAGACTGTATGCTGCAAAATGGTGCAAAAAAGGTGTATGCAGTAGATGTAGGTTATGGTCAGTTTGCTTGGAAATTACGACAGGATGAAAGAGTAGTCTGTATGGAAAAAACCAATATCCGATATGTGACACCGGAACAGATTGCGGATAAGTTGGATTTTGCATCCGTAGATGTTTCCTTTATTTCCTTAACAAAGGTATTAGGACCTGCCAGAGAACTTTTGACGGATGAAGGAGAAATGGTTTGTCTGATTAAGCCACAGTTTGAAGCGGGACGCGAAAAGGTCGGGAAAAAAGGTGTTGTCAGAGAAAAGTCCGTACATGAAGAAGTGATTGTGAAGGTCATTGATTTTGCGAAAGAAATTGGATTTGAGATTTTAAATTTGGAATATTCACCAATCAAAGGACCGGAAGGAAACATTGAATATTTGGTGTATATTCGTAAATGTGATGTTAATAAGGAGGAAAAAGAATGTGCGGTAGATATTAATGCTGTGGTAGATGCTGCACATGGGGAATTAGATAAATAAAATGAAGCGTTTTTTTATTATAACCAATTCACAAAAAGATAAGGGACTGGAATTAACGAAACAAATGCAGGCATTTATTGAAAAAGAGGGAGGCTGTTGTGGTGTTTTTTCTTTGGAAGGAAAACGAACAGAGGATTCAGGTTTAAGTGCCGAAAGTATTCCAAAAGGAACAGAATGTATTTTTGTACTTGGCGGTGATGGAACATTAATTCGTGCCGCTACAAAGCTTGTAAGCTGTAAAATCCCTTTGATTGGAGTGAATTTGGGAACGGTGGGATATTTGTGTGAACTTGAGGCAGGAAATATTTATGAAGATATCAGACAGCTTATGAGGGATGAATATACACTTGAAGAACGAATGATGTTGACAGGACATGGTGTCATGCATGACGGAAATACAAAGGAACAGGTGGCGTTGAATGAAATTACCATTCATAGTGCAGGAACCTTATCCATTTTAAATTTGATTGTTACGGTAAATGGAAAATATTTACATACTTTTCATGGAGACGGAGTTATTGTATCGACACCGACAGGTTCGACAGGTTATAATATGTCGGCAGGCGGTCCAATTGTAGACCCAAAGGCAAAGATGCTGCTTTTGACACCAATTAATGCACACAATCTAAATACAAAAAGTATTGTCATTGATGCAGATGATGAAGTGATGATTGAAATTGGATGCAGGAGAATCGAAAGAGATGAGTCTGCGTTAGTGAGCTTTGACGGAGATGGGATTGCACGTTTGCGTGTTGGTGATAAATTTGTGATTAAACGTGCGAATGCAGCAGTGAAAGTCTGTAAATTAAGCGAAGAAAGTTTTTTAGAGATTTTACGGAGAAAGATGCAAGGTTATTCTTAAAGCTTTATGAGAAGAAAAAGGGTTGTGAGAAAGTATGAAAACAAAACGTCAGACTAAAATTTTAGAGCTGATAAAAAAATATGAAATAGAAACACAGGAAGAATTGTCTGCACATTTGGAACAGGAAGGTTATCAGGTAACACAGGCTACTGTATCAAGAGATATCCGTGATTTAAAACTGACAAAAGTATCTTTGACAAATGGCAGACAGAAATATATTGCACTTTTAGAAACCAATGAAGATTTATCGCAGAAATACGAGCGTATTTTCCGAGATGGTTTTATTTCTATGGATATTGCACAAAATTTGTTGGTGGTAAAAACAGTTCCAGGAATGGCGATGGCAGTTGCAGCGGCTTTAGATGCTCTGCAATTACATGAAATAGTAGGGACAATTGCAGGAGATGATACGATTATGTGTGCGGCAAGAAGTACAGAAGATGCAATTCGTGTGATTGACAGATTAAGAAAATTTGTGGAGGAGTAGGTGTCGTCTTCGGGGGAGATAGAAGGAGAGTATATGTTACAAAATCTGCATGTGAAAAATTTAGCATTGATTGATGAAACAGAGGTAGATTTTAGGGAAGGATTAAATATTTTATCCGGTGAAACAGGAGCTGGAAAATCTATTATCATTGGTTCAATTAATCTGGCATTAGGAGAAAAAATACAAAAGGAAATGCTTCGTGAAAATGGAGAAAGTGCTTTGGTGGAATTGATATTTTCCGTTGAAAATGAAGTACAAAAATCTGCTTTGAAGGAATTGGATATTGCAGCAGAGGAGGATTGTGTGATTTTAAGCCGTAAAATTACAAATGGCAGAGGTGTGGCTAAAATCAATGGTGAGAGTGTTCCAATATCCAAAATACGGGAAGTAGCAGCGATACTGATTGATATTCACGGACAACATGAACACCAGTCTCTTTTGCATAAAAAGAAACATTTAGAGATATTAGATGAGTTTGCTAAGGATTCTTTAATAGATAAAAAAGAAGGATTAAAAGAAGCATATCTGGTATATAGAGATTTATTAGAAGAATTAAAAAAAGCAGATGTCGAAGAAGAAGAACGAATTCGGGAAGCTTCTTTTTTAGAATATGAAATCAAAGAAATTTCAGAAGCAGCTTTACAGGAAAATGAAGATGAAGTGGTAGAAGAAGAATATAAACGATACCTAAATGGAAAAAAGATTATGGAGGCGCTTCATCTTGCATATCAATTTAGCGGAAATGGTGGCGAAAATGCTTCGGATTTGACATCGCGAGCATTGAAAGAACTTGCAGGTGCTTCTGCTTATGATGAAAAGGTAAGAGAATTGGAACGTCAAATGACAGAAATCGACAGTTTACTCAATGATTTTAATAGAGAAATTGCGGATTATATTGATGAAACCGATTTTGATGATGAAACCTTTTTTGAATTAGAAAAAAGATTGGACACAATTAATCATTTAAAGAATAAATATGGAAAATCCATTTCGGATATTTTAAAAGCACTCGAAGAAAAAGAACAGCGTTTGGCAAAATTACAGGATTATGATGCTTATTTAAGTCAATTAAAAGCCAATGTAGCAGAGGCAGAGAAAAATCTGCGAAAAATTTCATTAGAGGTTTCAAAAATTCGTAAAAAATCTGCAAAGGATTTAGTCAAGGAAGTAAAACAGGCATTGCAGGACTTGAATTTCTTAGATGTACAGTTTGAAATGGAATTTGTAGAAGCGGCAAGTTATACGGCAAATGGTTTGGATGAGGCAGAGTTTTTAATTTCTACAAATCCCGGAGAGCCGTTAAGACCTCTTGGAAAAGTAGCTTCAGGTGGTGAATTGTCAAGAATTATGCTTGCAATTAAAACAATTTTAGCCGATAATGATGCGATTGAAACCTTGATTTTTGATGAAATCGATACAGGTATTAGCGGCAGGACAGCACAGATGGTTTCTGAAAAAATGAATATGCTCGGACGAAATCATCAGGTTATCTGCATTACACATTTACCACAGATTGCAGCAATGGCAGATGCCCATTATTTAATTGAAAAATCGGTGGAAAACAGCACTACGGTATCAAAAATCCGCTTACTGAAAGAGGAAGAAAGTATAGAGGAATTATGCCGTATGCTTGGCGGTGTAGAAATTACGGACAAGGTTCGGGAAAGTGCAAGTGAAATGCGGCAGATGGCATTGCAGAAGAAATAAATGTAACTATGAAGGTACTGAATAGTTACATAGTTATAAAGAATTATGAATGGAAAATAGAAAAAAGAATCATAATAAAAGAGATAGCATACTACATAGATGCATCTCTTTTTTTATTTGGCAGGAGGAAATGAAATGAAAACTAGAGTGGCTTTTTTTAGATGGATGACAGGAATTGGTTTTTATATGTTGGTGTTATTTGCAGTAAAGACATTTTGGGATGCCCTGCCAAATCATATTTATGTCAATGTAGGAGAATCGCTTTCCTATGATTTTCAGGTTCCTGTATCAGTAGAAGTAAAAACAGAGGATATGCAGGTATTTTTTGCAGAAGGAAGGGCGGTATTATCGGAAGAAAAGGAGCCTTCTTATTATGTAACGTGTAAATTATTTGGACTTATTCCAATAAAAGATATTGCAGTGACGGTAGTGGAGGGAGAAGCAGTTTTTGCAGGCGGAATGCCGATTGGAATTTATGCTAAGACAAAGGGCATTTTAGTGATAGGAATGGGGGAAGTAACGGATGCAAACGGCACAAAGAAAAGTCCTGTAAAAAATATGATAAAAGAAGGAGATTATATTGTCAGCATCAATGGAACGGCGGTAGAGGAAAAGGAAGAACTGTCGGAATTGGTTCATAAAAATGGGAAAAATACGATTCGAGTCGGACTTTATCGGGATGGAACATTTATGGAGGTAGGAGTAGACCCTGTACTATCCAAAGAACAGAGATATATGTTAGGTGTATGGGTGCGTGATGATATGGCAGGAATCGGCACATTAACTTTTTATCGGCAAGACCAGACGTTTGGTGCATTGGGACATTCCATCAATGATGGTGATACGGGGGAAATGCTTCTTATGGAAGAAGGCAGACTTTATGATACGGAAATTATTGGAATTAAGCGGGGAGAAAGCGGTAATCCTGGGGAACTTTCGGGAGTCATTCAATATGGAAAAGAACATTATTTGGGTTTGATTGAAGAAAATTGTGAAATCGGTATTTATGGAAATTTGAATGGAAATTTAAATAGATTGGAATTGGGAACTTATTGTGAAATTGGATATAAACAGGAAATTGAAAGAGGACCTGCGGTTATTCTTTCTTCTATTTCAGGAGAGTTAAAAGAATATGATATTGTGATTGAAGCAGTTCAATTTGGCACAAGTCAGGCAAATAAGGGAATCTTATTGCATGTAACGGATAAAGAATTACTGGATTTAACAGGAGGAATTGTACAGGGAATGAGTGGAAGTCCGATTTTACAGAATGGAAAAATCATAGGGGCAGTAACACACGTTTTAGTAAATGACCCGACAAGGGGATATGGGATATTTATAGAAAATATGCTGGAGCATTAATTATCGATAATAAAAAGAAAATCGAAGATTCGACCTTAGTGGCACTTACTATTATGATAGCAGAATCCAGAGCCGAAGAAAAAGAAATGATGATTAGTGTGGTAATGAACTGTATGTTATATATAGGCGGTGATTGAAAATCACGCCTGCGCCACACGCGGTCACGAAGTG
>CAYMHX010000063.1:0-10831 GCA_964390325.1 uncultured Roseburia sp.
ATCCTCTATTCTACCAAATTTTTATCTAAAAAGATAGTCTTAATCCTCAAATCTTACACGAATGGAATTTGCATGTGCGGTTAATTTCTCACACTCTGCAAACTGCACAATATCCTTATAAACAGGTTCTAATGCTTCTCTTGAATAAGAAATAATGCTTGATTTTTTAATAAAATCGTCTACTCCTAATGGTGAGAAAAATTTTGCTGTGCCATTGGTTGGTAATACATGGTTTGGTCCTGCAAAATAATCTCCCAATGGTTCACTAGAGTATTCTCCTACAAAGATTGCTCCTGCATTACGGATTTTTGTCATTACTTCAAATGGATTTTTAGTAACAATTTCCAAGTGTTCGGATGCAATTTCATTTGCTGTTTCAATGGCTGCTTCTAAAGAAGGTGCCACTAAAATATAGCCATAATTATCCAAAGATTTTTGCATAATTTCGGTACGCGACAATTCTGCAACAAATTTATCGACTTCTACTGATACCTGTTCGGCTAAGGTTCTGCTGGTAGTAATTAAAATTGCAGATGCCATTTCATCATGTTCTGCTTGCGACAATAAATCTGCTGCAACAAAACGTGGATTTGCTGTTTCATCTGCTAAAACGAGGATTTCGCTTGGTCCTGCAATGGAATCGATGCTGACATAACCAAATACGGCCTTTTTTGCAAGTGCAACATAAATATTTCCAGGTCCTACGATTTTATCTACCTTTGGAATACTCTCTGTTCCAAAAGCCATTGCTGCTACTGCCTGTGCACCACCCACTTTAAAAATTTTATCTACGCCTGCTTCTTTTGCAGCTACCAAAGTAGAGGGATATACTTTACCGTCCGGTCCGGGTGGTGTCGTCATAATGATTTCATCTACACCTGCCACCTTTGCAGGCATTACATTCATCAATACAGAAGATGGATAGACTGCTTTTCCACCCGGCACATAAACACCTACGGTTTTTAAAGGTGTCACTTTCTGTCCTAAAATAATACCATTTGGCTTAGAATCAAACCAAGAATTTTGTCTCTGTTTTGCATGGTAATCTCTGATATTTACCAATGCCTTACGGATAACATCCAATAATTTTTCATCTACCTGTTCATAGGCCTCTTTGATTTCTTCTTCTGTTACTAAAATATTAGAAGCATTTATATCAGCCCCGTCAAAACGTTTGGTATAATCAAAAATTGCTTCATCCCGTTTTTCACGCACTGCGGCAATAATATCATTCACTCTTGCTTCAAATTCCCCATAAGAATTTGGGCTGCGTTTTAATAAATTTTCTAAAATATTATTCTGTGTTTCCGGTGTTAACTCTAAAATTCTCATACCCTTATCCCTTTCTTTGGCCTATCTCATTCTCTCTAAATATACTGCTGCACAAGTACTATACATCTTTTTCGTAAGCAGAATGTTTACTTTTTATAAAAATTTCGTAATTATTCACTACCTTCATAATTACGATACAAAAATCCATTAAAAATCGCTTTGCGATGGGATTTTTGTACACTTGAATCACTTTCTTTTGGTCAAAACAGCAAGTGTTTTGACCTGCTCTGAATAATACAAAATTTCGTAAATCTTTGCAAATGCTTATACAAGTACCTGTTTTAAATCACGAATTAACTTTGTAATACGTTCATTCTCCATCTTCATACTAACCTGATTGACAACCATGCGTGCTGATAACGGACAAACTTCTTCTAATACCACCAATCCGTTTTCTTTTAAAGTCGAGCCGGTTTCTACAATATCACAGATAACTTCTGACAATCCTACAATCGGTGCTAATTCAATTGAACCGTTTAACTTAATAATTTCCACCGTCTGATGTTTTTTATTGTAAAAATGGTCTTTTGCAATATTCGGATATTTGGTTGCTACACGGATTAATTCGTGATGCTGTAATAACTCTCTTGCTTCCTCCGGTCCGCAGATACACATCCTGCATTTACCGAACCCCAAATCCAAAACTTCGTAAATATTACGTCCTTCTTCTAAAATGGTATCTTTTCCAACGATGCCGATATCTGCTGCACCATACTCCACATAAGTCGGCACATCCGGCCCTTTTGATAAAAAGAAGCGTAATTTTAATTCTTCGTTTACAAAAATTAACTTTCTTGTATTCTTATCATAAATTTCTTCACAAGTAATCCCAATTTTTTCAAATAATTCCAACGTTTTATGTGCTAAACGTCCCTTGCCCAATGCAAAGGTCAAATATCTCTTATCTTCCATATCTATCCTCTATTAATCCTCTAAAAATGTGACATTTGTAATTCGATTACGTTTTGCATACGCCTCATAATCTTCTTTTGTCTTTGTTTTATCCATTAAAAGAATTTCAATCGGTGTACCATCATCTCTTAATACCTTTGCCATTTGAATTGCTGCTGCCTGATTGTCGGGTGTATAGACAACTAACATTCCATTACTGCTTAACGGAATTTCAATTTTTTGTCTGGATAAAGCCGCCATTAACTGGTCAATTACAATCGTAAATCCAATGGAAGCTGCATCTTTGCCAAAATAATGTAACAACTTGTCATAACGTCCACCCTTTACAATCGCTTCACCGCTTCCAAATGTGTAACCCGCAAAAATAATACCTGTATAATACTGATAGGTGCTAATAATACCAAGCTCCATAGATACATGACGTGTAATACCATAAATCTCTAAAAGGTCAGATAAGGCAATCAAATTTTCTAAAGCGTTAGAAATCAAAGGATAGTCTTTTGCAAGGCTTAATGCTTCCTTTAATTCCTTTATAGATACTTCTAAACTACCCAATAAGGAGAATAACTGTTTTAACTCCTCAGAAAGTCCTAATTTATCTACAAATTCCTCCACACCGAAGAAGTTTTTATTTAAAATCAAATGCTTTAAGCTCTCTGCATCATCTTCACCAATACCCGCTGCTTCTAACAATCCTTGGAAATAATAAGCATGTCCTACCCCAATCTGAAACTCTTTTAAACCTGCTGTTTTCAAACTATCTACCACCATAGCAAGAATTTCTGCATCTGCCTGTACCGTACCGTCACCGATTAGTTCTGCGCCAAGCTGTGTACTTTCTTTTAAACGTCCCTGATAACTGCTGTTATTAATAAACGTATTTCCAATATAAGAAAGACGAATTGGCATATCTTCATCCATAAAATACTTTGCTGCTGCCCTTGCAATGGATGGAGTCATATCCGGACGTAATACCAAAGTATTTCCTTCTCTGTCAAAAAACTTATAAAGCTCATTTGATGGTGTCGTACCAATTTCTCTGCTGAAAATATCAAAAAACTCAAATGTTGGTGTCTGAATGGCGTGATAACCATAATTTTTTAAAATCTCACACAATTCATTTTCTAAAATTACCTTTTTCTCATACTCTGCGTTATAAATATCGCGTACACCTTCCGGTGTATGTAAATTCTTCTTCATCATATTAATCTCCGTTTTACAGCTTTTTTCATAACTATTCACTATGCCTTTTCACTTTAGCATGCTACCATGTTACCAAAGTAAAATCTTGTTTATTATAAGCACTTTGATAAGGTTTTGTCAATCCCTTAAAGCCAAATCTTTCTGCAGGCAATCCAAATAAGGAACAAATACGCCTCCTCCCTGCTTAAAAAAGAATTCCGGTTCTAATTCTTCATAACGAAAGCTTTTTCTGCCACCCTCTTTTGCACGATTCCAAAACTCCAACAGTTTTTCAAACCGCAGATAATAAAACTCATCTTTATGCGAAAATCCAATTAAAAAAAATGCTATCCCACCTTGTTTTTCGTAATTCTGCATAAAATTAACCTGATGCTCATGAATATTCTGCAAAGGAAAGGTATCTGTATTGCATTCCTTTGCATCAAAACATACAGGTATCCCCTGTACTACTCCGATATAATCTACGGTACTTTTTTGCTCAAAGTAAGCAAGTGTAATATGTTTTGTGTTCGTATCAATCTTAATCGGGGTAATCGGTGTAGGAACTTTTTGAATCAGAGCAAGATTATGCTCTAAATATTTTTCATTGGTTCGGTTCACAAATTCTTCTAAGGTAGAACCTCTAAGACCTCTTGAATTCCATGTCGGCATATGTAAATCTTGTAACTACTTAATATAGTTCCAATTGCAAAAAACAGCTCTATTTTAAGCAGTTACCAAATCCTTCCCTAATCTTTTTATATTTAACTATCAGATAAGTCTTCTATAAATTCCCATACCTTATCATACTGACTTGGTGTCGGAGCTGTTACTTCCCTTCCATCTGCAAATCTTATCCGATAGGCATGAAGCAATTGTGATTTCAGCCTGTATTCTCTGCCAAATCGTTCGTTTACTTTTGGCAGACCATACTTCGTATCTCCAAGAATTGGATGTCCAATAGAAGCTAAATGCGCACGAATCTGATGCGAACGCCCTGTAATCAAATGCACTTCCAGTTCCGTAAATCCATTTACAGATGCAATCGGACGGTATTCTGTTTCAATTGGAAAATACTGTGTATTTTTACACTCCACGTTTTTCTCCGTCGGCTTTGTCTGATAAACGGTCACTTTATTTGTTTTTTCATCCTTCGACAAATATCCTTTTAAATAGGTTCTTTCTTTTAACACACCTGACACAATACAGCGGTAATACTTTTGCACCCCACCTTCTGTGGCACGTTCTTTTAATGCTTTTGCCATCTCCTGCAATCCCTTTAATGTCTTTCCTGCAATTAAAAGCCCCGATGTATTACGGTCTAGGCGATTACAAATCGAAGGTTTAAACGTATGTAACGTTTCCTGTGTTAAGGAACCGTTTTGTAACAAATAGGCAATGATATATTCATTGGCTGAAATATCGTCGGGTTTTGCCTTCTGTGACAGCATTCCGACAGGTTTATTGATAATAATAACATCTTCGTCCTCATAGACCACATCTAATTTTTTTGTTGGAATAGAATGGTATTCTTCTAAATGTTTTTGATTTTGCTTCGCGCCATGAAACTTTTCAAAAGTTTCATCCGATAAAAACAACTTTACCTCATCTCCTGCATTCAGCTTTTCCGTACCATCTGCCTTCTTTCCATTTAACACAATATTCTTTTTCCGAAGCATTTTATAAATAAAACTGGAATTGGCTTCTTTTAATAATTTTTTCAAATATTTATCAAAACGCTGTCCCGCTTCGTTGCTTTGAATATGAAATTCTTTCATAATTACTCTCTTTCCCAGAATTGATAGCAATGTATTACCGTTTCTTTTTATTATGCACGTTCCGAATTGTCTTTTTCTTCACTGGCTTTTTATTAGCAACTGTTCCACTACCTTGTTTTTTGCCATCCTTCGCATTCCCTGATGTCCACTGCTGCCCTTTTCTTGGACGAATTAAGCATTTTTTCTCATAACCGATTAAATCCGTTCTTCCTGCCTTTGTAAGTGCTTCTAATACCAAATCATAGTTCTTTGGATTACGGTACTGAATTAAAGCTCTCTGCATTGCTTTCTCATGTGGATTTGTCGCCACATAAACAGACTTCATCGTTCTTGGGTCAACTCCTGTATAATACATACAAGTAGAAATTGTAGACGGTGTCGGATAAAAATCCTGCACCTGCTCAGGCATATATCCCAAATCTCTTAGATATTCTGCTAATTCCACAGCTTCTTTTAAGGTAGAGCCTGGATGGGAAGACATTAAATAAGGTACTAAAAATTGTTTTTTGCCTAATTTCTCATTCATAGACTGATATGCTTTTACAAAACGATTGTAAATAGACACTTCCGGTTTTCCAAGTTTTTCTAATACTGCATCAGAAATATGCTCCGGTGCTACCTTTAACTGACCGCTGACATGATGTTCACAAAGTTCTCTTAAAAATGTATGGTCATTATCATACATCAAATAGTCAAAACGAATACCCGAACGAATAAATACTTTTTTTACATTTGGCAATTCTCTTAATTTTCTAAGCAGACTTAAATAGTCTTTGTGGTCTACTTTTAAATTACTGCAAGGCTTTGGAAACAAACATTGCTTCTTTGGACACGCACCCTTTGTTAATTGTTTGTCACAAGCAGGTGCACGAAAGTTTGCCGTAGGACCTCCTACATCATGGATATATCCTTTAAATTCCGGGTCCCATACCATTTTATTTGCTTCTGCTAAAATAGATTCATGACTTCTGGTTTGAATAATTCTGCCCTGATGAAACGTCAATGCACAAAAACTACAGCCTCCAAAACAGCCTCGATTGCTGATAATCGAAAACTTTACTTCTCTAATAGCTGGTACACCTCCAGCTTCTTCATAAGACGGGTGATAAGTTCCCATATATGGCAGAGCATACACAGCATCCATTTCTTTTTGTGAAAGTGGCTTTGCAGGAGGATTTTGTACGATAAACAGCTTTTCATCATAGGTTTCAAACAATCGTTTTCCGGAAAACGGGTCAGTATTGCAATACTGTATATAAAAACTTCTTGCATAATTTAGTTTATCTTTTTTCAATTCCTCAAAATGTGGCAACTCGATTGCATCATAAATAATATCTCGGTTTCTAGTCTTATAAACCGTACCATCAATGAATGTAATATCTTTTATATCCAAACCACTGTCTAAGGCATCTGCAATTTCTACAATACTGCGTTCTCCCATTCCGTAAGAAATCAAATCGGCTCCCGAATCCAATAATATCGAACGCTTTAACTTATCTGACCAATAATCATAATGAGCCAGACGGCGCAGACTTGCTTCAATACCACCTATAATAATTGGTTTCTGTTTATAGGTCTGTCGAATCAAATTGCAATATACAATTGTCGCATAATCAGGACGTTTTCCCATCACACCTCCTGGTGTATAGGCATCGGTAGTGCGGCGTTTTTTCGATACGGAATAATGATTTACCATGGAATCCATATTTCCAGCAGAAACCAAAAAACCAAGCCGCGGCTCACCTAATCTATCAATGGATTTTGGATTTTTCCAGTCAGGCTGTGCGATAATTCCCACCGAATACCCCTTTGACTGTAACACCCTTGCAATAATGGCTGTCCCAAAAGAGGCATGGTCTACATAGGCATCACCGCTGACATACACAAAGTCTAGCTGCTCAATCCCCTGTTCCTTCATATCTTCTTTACTAATTGGTAAAAATCCGTTACTCATCATTACCTCACTCTATATTTACCTTCCAGATTTCAATAATTTTATCTCTGCTTCTGTGAGCATACGGTATTCTCCGGGCTTTAAGCTTTCGTCCAATACCAAGCTTCCCATAGAAATCCGTTTTAAATAAATGACTTTCTTTCCTATAACTTCAAACATTCGCTTTACCTGATGAAATTTTCCTTCTGAAATTGTTAATTCAATTTCAGAAACCGTATCACTGGTCAAAATCTTTAATTTCGCAGGTTTTGTCAGCTTCTTTTCTCCAATATCAAGCCCTGCTGCAAACTGTAGGGCATCTTCTTGGGTTACGATTCCATCAATTTTTGCATAATAAGTTTTTGGCACATGCTTTGCGGGACTTAATAATTCATGGGATAACATGCCATCATTTGTAATCAATAACAAACCTTCTGTATCAATATCCAGTCGTCCCACAGGATTTAAGTCTTTCCTTGTCAAATCTTTCATATAATCCATAACCGTTTTATGCAACGCATCCGTCACTGCTGTCACACATCCTGTCGGTTTATGAAACATATAATACTCAAACTGCTGGTAACACAAAACTTTTCCCTGATAAGTTACCACATCTTTGGTTTCATTTATTTTTTCTTCCGGTTTCTTCACCACAACACCATTTACCAAAACTTGACCATTTTTTAAAAATTTCTTTACTTCACTTCTCGTTCCCATTCCAAGTTCTGTTAAAAATTTATCAATTCGCATATCATTATTTTTCTTCTTTTTTCACCTGTTCACAAAAATATAGCACCGGATAAGGATTTACGGCATATTCTCTCCCAAATTCATCATCAAAATAAATCCCAAAGTGTAAATGCACATCAAATTTCCCAACCGTACCTTCTTCTTCTCCATATCCGGAATCTCCCATAAAACCAAGGAGTGTTCCAGCTTCTATTTTTTCACCAACGGTAAATTCTTTTGCATATTCTGACAAATGAGCATAGTAATAGTAAGCACCTGATGCACTTCTGATACCAACACGCCAGCCGCCAAGCCGAAGCCACCCGATATTTTCTATCACGCCGTCTGTGGCACTATAAATCGGATAAAGTCCTCGTTTATTAATAGAAGCCATAATATCACAGCCCTCATGCCTTCGTTCTCCTCCATAGGTTCGTGCAAACTGCCAGCTATCTATATAAGAATAAGAAGCCTGCGGCAGATTTGTAACCGTTCCAACAGGAAAACATTCCATATCATAAAAAATGGCTGCTACATACTGATATAAGGACTCAAACTCTGCCGTATCTTCTACATAAATGGTTTCTGCTTTCTCTAAAAGTTCTTCTGCATCCGATAGTTTGCCTCCCATTCCCAGATAAACGGTCAAAAGAGATAAAAATTCAGGCATTTTTCCCTCTGCTACCCCAAAAAAATCCTGCATCTGTTCCGCCGTCACCTGAAAATCAACAAAATGCTTCATTCCTGTTTCAAAAGAAAATGCATTTCTCCTTCGTATTTCACTCTCTATATACCCAAACAATACCACGTTTAAGCAGATAAGAGAAACGATAAGTAAGCCTCTTTGAAACCTTCTAATATGCATACCTTACCTATTAGTTATTATTTTTGTAACTATTCAGTACCTTCATAGTTACGATGCAAAAATCTATTAAAAATTGCTTCGCAATGAGATTTTAAGCTGCCTTTGGCAGTATTCACACCTGAATCATTTTCTTTTGTTCAAAACAGCAAGTGTTTTGAACTGCTCTGAATAGTTACTTATTTTTTTACATTTATTTACAGCGTTTTAAAAATTCAACTAAAAGTTTCCATACCTTTTCAGTAGAAGAAATACTTAATCGTTCCTTTGGCGTATGAATATCATAATTATTTGGTCCAAAGGATACACAATCTAAATTTTCTATTTTTCCGGAAAGAATACCACATTCCAATCCCGCATGAATTGCTTCAAACACAGGTTTTTCGTTAAATAATTCACAATAAACAGAACTAATGGTATCACGAATATCGGAGTCTGCCTTATATTCCCACGCAGGATAATCTCCTCCAACGGTAATTTCGCCACCTAAAAATTCTGCTAACAACTCTAATTTATCTGCTAAATCTGTCTTTCTGCTAGAAACACTGCTTCGTACAGATGTTACCATAGAAAGACAATCCTCTTTCAACTCCATAATGCCAAGGTTTAACGATGTTTCTACTAAGCCAGGTATAATACGGCTCATATGCTGTACGCCGTTTGGTACATTTCTAAGATAAAAAATAACCCTCGTCTGCGAAGAAAGCGATAATACCTTGGCACTTTGTACCCCTTTCGCTTCATATACAATGGTCACATCTTTATCTGAAGCCATAAATTCATTTGCCAAAATCGGTTTTAACGTTTCTAAAATGCTTTCTAAAGTATCAGTATCTTCACTTCCCACTAAAAGCTTAGCACAGCATTCTCTTGGAATGGCATTATCCTTTAAACCGCCTGCCAATGACACCAAAGCAAATTCTAATTGGTCATCTAATGCTTTTAAAACTCTGCCCATAATGATATTTGCATTTCCATGCTCTTTATCAATTTCAGCACCCGAATGACCGCCCTCTAAACCTGTTACACAGACAGAATAACAAACGCCTTCCGCTTCCTCAAAACTCATTGGAATTTTCGTTTCAATATGCATCCCACCTGCACAGCTTGTTAAAAAATGTCCCTCTACATCGGAGTCGATGTTTAACATTTTATGTCCTTTTAACATGGATAAATCAATGCCTTCTGCACCTAACATACCAATTTCTTCATCTACGGTAATCACTACCTCTAATCTTGGGTGTGATAATTCCTCTGACTCTAAAATTGCCAATGCATAAGCAACTGCAATCCCATCATCGCCACCTAAAGTTGTACCTCTTGCCTTTAAAAAATCTCCATCTACATACAAATCCAGACCATCTTTTTCAAAATCAATGTCGCAGTCCTTTTCCTTCTCGCAGACCATATCCATATGTCCCTGAATAATAATCGGTTCTGTCGCTTCATAGCCTGCTGTTGCTTCTTTTATGATTACAACATTGTTCAATGCATCCTGATAATGCTCCAAATCATGTTCCTTTGCAAAATTCACCAAATAATCACTAATAGCCTTTGTATTTCTTGAACCATGCGGAATGGCTGCTATTTCCTCAAAATAACGAAATACGTTTGCCGGTTTTAAATCATATTGTTCTAAAAGACTCATAGAAACCTCCTACATTTAATATATTATATTAAGAAAAATCGTAACTATTATTTTTTATCCGAAAAGAAAATGTTTATTATCCTCATCCTTTTATGTCTTATTTATTTATTAAGTTTTCCTTCTGTTACCGTAGATGCTGCTGCAAAGGGACTCATCCTATGGTTTGAGCAGGTCATCCCTTCTCTCTTACCCTTTGCCATTTTATCCAATATTATGATTTCCTCGGATATTCTCCCTTCTCTTACAAGGAGAATTCTGCCCCTTCTTCAAAAAATTTTGCCTGTCAGCAATGCAGGTGCATTTGTGCTGCTTTCGGGTTTTTTGTTTGGTTTCCCAATGGGAAGCAAAAATTGTGCCAGCTTACTTTTAGAAAATAAAATAGAAAAAGACGAAGCCGAGGTATTATTTATTATAACCAATAATATCAGTCCAATATTTATTCAAAATTATATTTT
>CAYMHX010000064.1:0-10796 GCA_964390325.1 uncultured Roseburia sp.
AAGGAACAGAACTTCTTAACAGAATTAAAAATAACGGCGTATTACCAATGATTACTTCTTGCTCACCAGGATGGGTAAATTATGCTGAATACAACTATGGTGATTTATTAGACCATTTATCATCTTGTAAATCTCCACACCAGATGCAGGGTGCAATTATTAAATCTTACTATGCTGACAGAAACGGCATTGACCCGAAAGATATTTTCGTAGTATCTATCATGCCATGTACAGCAAAGAAGGGCGAAAAAGAACGTGAAGAAATGCAGGTTGACGGTATTAAAGATGTTGATGCAGTATTAACAACACGCGAACTTGCCCGTATGATTAAACGTGCCGGTATCTTATTCAATCGTCTTCCGGATGAAGAATTTGACCAGGATTTAATGGGAGAATACACAGGTGCAGGCGTTATCTTTGGTGTAACCGGTGGTGTAATGGAAGCAGCATTGCGTACCGTATACTTTGTATTAACGGGCAAAGAACACGAAGCAATCAAATTTGAAGCAGTTCGTGGTTTTGATGGCATTCGTGAAGCATCCATTGATATCAATGGAACTGTTGTAAATGTAGCAATTGCTCATGGTATGAAGAATGCAGCCGTATTATTAGACGATATCCGTGCAGGTAAGTCAAAATATCACTTCATCGAAATTATGGGATGTCCGGGTGGATGTATCGCAGGCGGTGGTCAGCCATACGTTCGTTCTTGCTTCTTACCAAATGAAGATGATGATATCATGGATACTTACAAAGAAAAGAGAGCAAAAGCTTTATACAGTGAAGATGAAAGACAGGTATTACGTCAGTCTCACAACAATCCACAGATTAAAGCACTTTATGATGAATTCTTAGGAGAACCGAACTCTCATAAAGCACATGAATTGTTACATACAACATATTCTGCAAAAGTTGGATTTAATGATTAATAGAAAGCAAATTTGAGTTTGAGTTTTGAATAGTCTTTAACAAAAAAAGGTATGGTTCGCATGGACCATACCTTTTCCTATTAAATAGTTACAATTAATCTTCGATTAAACGAAGTCCGGCAGTAGCAGTTACAGGTAGTGAGAATGTAATAGCTTTTGCTTTGGTAGAAGAACCTGCATGCTGCATAATTGCCTGCATAATAGAATTCTTTTGTTCGGTTTTTGTAACGATAAAGATAATTTCTTTTTCTGCTGCAAGCTGCATATGCATAAATTTTTCTGCGAGTTCCATGCCAGTTCCTTTGGCGTGAATAACGGTTCCTCCGTATGCACCGGCTGCTCTGGCAGCGTCCATAATCATTCCTGTGTATCCTTGTTCTGCAATAGCAATAATTAATTCGTGAGTTGTGTCTTTCAAGGTTGATTCCTCCTCTTTTTGATAATTCTGTTTTTCAATAAGAAATTGAAGCGTTTTTTTGCCTCCAATGCTGCTGAGTGGGATAATAAAAGAAATACCACCGCCAGGTGCGTCGATTTTTAATTTTTTTTCTAATTGTTTTTTGATAATAATCCAAGTTTCTTCTTCTATAACAGAAAAAGTAACTGCTTTTTCATTGGCTTCTAAACCAAGATAATCAAGAATATCATTTGAGGCAGTACCTAAACCGAGTGTATTAAACATTACATGAAGATGATTTTCCTGAAAAAGGTTAAAGTATTTATCGCACACTTTTCTATCAATAATTGTTGTCATTAAATATAAATTTCCCATATAATCCTCGTTTCTGTTAAGTTATACTATAATTCGTAACTATTCAGTACCTTCATAGTTACGATACAAAAATTCATTAAAAATCGCTTCGCGATGGAATTTTTGTACTCCTGAATCACTTTCTTTTGTTCAAAACTTGTTTTGAACTGCTCTGAATAGTTACTATAATTCAATGATTTCTGTATCATCATAAGTATCTAAACTTGAGATAATTGTATCGGCTGCCATTTCTTTGCGAATCCGGCTGTCTTTGATACGGAAAATTAATCCCATTATTTGAATTGTAATAAGCGGAGTCATGGCTACCATTGCAACGATACCAAATGCATCCGTAATGATATTACCGCCTAAGGCTTCACATGCACCCATTGCAAAAGGTAATAAAAAAGTAGCAGTCATAGGACCGGATGCAACACCACCGGAGTCGAATGCAATTGCAGTAAAAAGCTTAGGAACGAAGAAGGTCAATATCAATGCGATAAAATATCCGGGTATTAAAAAATAAAGAATAGAAATTCCTGTCAGTACACGAATCATAGCCAATCCTACAGAAATTGCAACACCAATAGATAAACTGGTTCCCATGGCTTTTGCTGAAATGGCACCGGAAGTCATTTCTTCCACCTGTTTGGTCAGGACGAATACAGCAGGCTCGGCTAATACAATAAAGTAACCAATAATCATACCGATTGGAACAATAATCCATGAATAAGGAAGTCTTGCAATTGTCTGTCCAAGGTAATTACCTGCAGGCATAAATCCTACATTTACTCCTGTTAAAAAGAGTACAAGTCCAATATATGTATAAATTAAACCAATACAGATTTTAATTAAAGAACGTTTATTAATATCTCTTGAAATTAATTGAAAAATTCCAAAGAAAAATATAATTGGCAGAATAGAAAGAGCCATCTCTTTTATGTATAACGGAAATTCTATAAAAAACAGATTCCATAAATCTACGGTGTTATCAATAATAGGAATGGACTCGGATACTGTTTCTGTAGATGCAGGGTTATAAATCATTCCCAAAATAAGCACAGCAAGAATTGGACCGATAGAACACATAGAAACAAGACCAAAAGAATCTTCTTCTGCGTGGCGGTCGCTTCGGATAGCAGCAATACCGATACCAAATGACATAATAAATGGAACTGTCATAGGTCCCGTTGTAACACCGCCGGAATCAAATGCAATTGCAAGGAAATCGGCAGGGACAAAAAAGGTCAGTCCAAAAGCAATTGCGTAAAATACAAGTAATAAATAAGAAAGCGGTATACCAATCAGCATTCGTAAAATTGATATTACGAGAAATGAAGCTACCCCAAAGGCTACTGCTAAAATTAATGTCAGATTAGGGATAGATGGAACCTGTTGTGCCAAGACTTGCAGGTCTGGTTCGGAAATTGTAATAACAAATCCCATAATAAATGAAATAAGTACCATTACAATCACATTTTTGGATTTTGTAATGATTGTGCCGACACGTTCTCCGATTGGTGTCATTGATAATTCTACACCCACATTAAAAAATAGCATACCTATAATTAATAAAAAGGCACCTATGAGAAAAGTTAGTAAAATACTTGGTGGGATGGGTGCAATGGAAAAACACAATAGCAGTACTATGATTAAAATAGGCAGAACGGCTTTTAATGTTTCTTCCATTTTTTTCTTGAAATTTGATTTGAATAAGAACAAAATAAAAACTCCTTTCTAAAAATAATTGGAATCCATTTAGGATAGTAAAAATAATTTTTTCTTAATTGCTTCACGCCATTTTACAACCCGTTCACGTGGCAGTAAAAGGTTGATTAATAAGGCAACAACCACACCAATTCCTGTATCAAACATACGATTGAAAGAGTAAGCAATATAAGTATCTACCGGTGTATTAAATAAAATAATACATAAAACAACACCGCCAGGCTGGATAGCTCCTGGCCACTTTAGGTACAGACTGGTTACAATCAATAAAATAACACCAATAAAAAGAAGTAAGAATAATAATAATTCCATACCACCTTCAGGATAAAAACAAATATAAATTCGGAATAGGAACATACCTAGGATACCGCCAATGATGGTACCGAATAAGCGGTTGCCGCCGCTGAGTTTGGAATTATCCATATCACTTCCTGTTCCAAAAATTGCACCAATACAGGCAAAAGTTGGATTTCGGTCGAATGGATAATATAAAAGGGCGCATAAGGTGGCTGCAAGAGCAGTTTTTACATTACGCATACCGATGTGAAATTGATATTTTTCATTTTTCTCATTTGTCATAGAAGTTCTCCTTTGTAAGTACTAAATAAAAACAATAATATTATAACATTTGTTGTAGCAAAGACAAGATTTTTTTGTTATTATGTAGATTATGGTGTAACAGTTCAGCCATCAGCCAAAATGAAAAACATCAGATGCTTGCATCATGATTTTTTCATTTGAGCTGATGAGCGGAACGCCATTTTATAGCAAACCTATGTTTTGCTGCAAAGCTTAGTTGCGAAGCAACGGGAAAGCGACGAAGTCGCCTTTGCGAATGGCGTGGGGAGAACGTGTAAATAGAGCCAAAGACAAAAAAATCGGTGAATTATGTTTGCATGAATGAGCAGATTTATTAGAAAGAAGGGAGAAAGTTGGAAAAAAGAACGTTAAAAAAATCACAAATTTTGCCGATAGTCCTGTTATGTTTTATCATTGGTGGAATAGGAGCAGTTGTAGTTTATTTGAATGACGGTTATGAAGCAGCAGAATTAGCAGAGTTCTCTTTGCTATCAGATGAAAATGTGACAGTAGAAAAAATCGAAGATGCTATCGTTTTTACGCCGAAAACACCACAGGAGGCACTTATTTTTTATCCGGGAGGTAAGGTGGCACATGAAGCGTATGCTTCATTAATGCGAGCGTATGCAGAAGAAGGAGTACTATGTATTCTATTGGAAATGCCGTTTGATTTGGCTGTATTGGATATGAACGGTGCCAATGGATATAGGGAGCTTTATCCTGAGATTACAGAGTGGTATGTAGGAGGTCATTCACTTGGAGGTGCAATGGCAGCCAGTTATTTGGAAAAACATACAGAGGAATATGAGGGGCTGATTTTATGTGCAGCATATTCTACGGTAGATTATAGTGATACGGATTTAGCCGTTATTTCTATGTATGGTTCAAATGATAAGGTACTGAATGCGGAAAAATATCAGGAATCAAAAGCAAATTTACCAAAAGATTATGCAGAGTTTGTTATTGAAGGTGGAAATCATGCATTTTTTGGAAGTTATGGATTACAGGAGGGTGATGGAATAGCTGCAATTACAAATGAAGAACAAATTGCAATCACAGTAGAATTTACATTAAAAAATATAAGAGAATAAAAAATAAGGAGGATTGCTTTCAGCAGATAAAGGTATGAAAAGAGAAACATTTGGTTCAAGATTAGGATTTATTTTAGTAAGTGCAGGTTGTGCAATTGGAATCGGCAATGTATGGAAGTTTCCGTATGTAGCAGGTGCTAATGGCGGTGGTGTATTTGTATTATTTTATTTATTGTTTTTACTCTGTATGGGTGTACCGGTCCTGACCATGGAATTAGCGGTAGGACGTGCAAGCCGTAAAAGTGCGGTACTTGGTTATCAGGAGTTAGAGCCGAAGGGGAGTAAGTGGCATATTCACGGATGGTTTTGTGTCGCAGGCTGTTATTTATTGATGATGTATTACACAACGGTTTCCGGATGGATGCTTAGTTATTTTGTGAAGTTTTTAACAGGCGATTTTGCGGCAGGAATGACAACGGAAGAAGTTGCCGGTGTATTTGGAACAATGCTGGCAAATCCTGTGGAAATGACAATTTTTATGGCACTTGTTGTTATTGCAGGTTTTTTGGTGTGCAGTAAGGGATTGCAGAATGGTTTGGAAAAAATTACAACTCCAATGATGCTTGCCTTATTGATATTGATTGTTGTTTTAGCAGTGCATAGTATTACATTGTCAGGAGCAGGAGAAGGACTTGCCTTTTATTTACTTCCGGATTTTAGCAGAGCAGCAGAAATTGGACTTGGAAATGTCATTACAGCAGCCATGAATCAGGCATTTTTTACATTAAGTCTTGGGATTGCTTCTATGGAGATTTTTGGAAGTTATATGTCAAAAGAACATACATTAGGTGGTGAAGCACTTCGTATTTGTGCATTAGATACTTTTGTAGCAATTGCAGCAGGGTTAATTATTTTTCCAGCGTGTTTTTCGTTTGGTGTACAGCCGGATGCCGGACCACAGTTAATTTTCATAACCTTGCCAAATGTATTTGTAAATATGTCAGGAGGCAGAGTTTGGGGAACACTATTCTTTTTATTTATGGTATTTGCAAGTTTTTCAACCGTTGTTGCCGTATTTGAAAATTTAATGGCAAGCTGTATAGATATGTTTGGTTGGGACCGTAAAAAAACTACGATTATCAACTGTATTTTTATGTTAATTGCAAGTATGCCATGTGTTTTAGGTTATAATCTTTGGAGTGACATTCGTTTGCTTGGCGGCAGAGATGTATTAGATACGGAAGATTTCATTGTGTCAAATTTGTTATTACCGATAGGTGCAATGATTTATTTATTATTCTGCGTAACCAAATGGGGATGGGGATTTGACAATTATTTAAAGGAAGTTAATACAGGAGAGGGATTTAAAATGCCAAAACAGTTAAAATGGTATTTTCAATTTGTAATACCTGTATTGATTTTAATTATTTTAGTACAGGGATTAGCGTAAGAAGATTAGTTTGCTGACCTTTTTCGACAAATTTTATATAGGAATACATTTATTATCGTTACTGGTCATATATGAACAGTAACAGACAAAATATGCTGTGAAAGAGTTCGTTTATGGACTCTTTCTTTTTTTACAAAAATAGTATATAATCTACAAAAGTAAAGCGAATATATTTTATTATAAAGTGAAATGGGGAACTATTTAGTACTTTTATAGTTCTTTAGAGGAGATAAGGAGCGAGAATGCTTCAGAATGAGAGGGAAAAATGAATAAATTAACAGTAGCAATTGCAGAAGATAATGAATTAATGTTGGATTTGTTGGAAGATATCGTTACAGGTGATAGTGAATTAGAGGTAGTAGGAAAGGCTAGGAATGGAGAGGATATTTATCGGATTATCAAGGAAAAACAACCCGATGTTGTTTTATTGGATGTGATTATGCCGAAATTAGACGGATTAGGTGTGCTAGATAAAATCAACCAAGATAAAACGATACGAAAAACACCGACTTTTATTGTAGTAAGTGCAATCGGACAGGATAGAGTAACAGAGGATGCATTTAGTTTAGGAGCAGACTATTACATAATGAAACCATTTGATGAACAGCTTATTATTAGTCGAATTAAACGTGCAAGAAAAGAAGATATGGTGAAAAAAGTAGAACAAAAACCATTTTTTTCACAAAATACAGAGAAGAAGGTAGAAAAAAGTGAGGAAGATTTGGAAGCGGATGTGACAGAGATTATTCATGAAGTTGGTGTTCCTGCACATATTAAGGGCTATCAGTATTTAAGAGATGCGATTGTAATGTCAGTAAAGGATATGGATATGTTGAATTCTATTACAAAAATTCTTTATCCGACAATTGCGAAAAAATATCAGACCACACCAAGCCGTGTGGAACGTGCCATTCGTCATGCAATCGAAGTGGCATGGAGCAGAGGAAGAATGGATACTTTAGATGAAATGTTTGGTTATACGATTAATCGTGGAAAAGGGAAACCTACCAATTCAGAATTTATTGCATTGATTACAGATAGAATTCGATTGGATTATAAGATATTTTAATCGTTATTGTTTACGAGGTACGAGTGAACAGTAACAGTGTTTTGGTTACTGTTCACTCCGTGACCAGCAACGTGTTTTGACCTGCTCTGAACAGTTACGTTTTTTTTACTTTTCATAATAAGAAAAAAGTATTATAATGACTCTAAGAGGTATTTATTAATATATTTTATAACTATTCAAAACCAAGACAATTAGCTTGGTTTTGAATAGTTACTACATTGGAGGAAGCATGAAAAAAATATTATTTGCAACATCAGAAGCAGTTCCATTTATCAAAACAGGGGGACTTGCAGATGTAACAGGGTCATTGCCGAAGTACTTAAATAAGGAAGAATTTGATGTACGAGTAATTCTTCCAAAATATCTTTGTATGAAAGAGAAATTTTTGGAAAATCTTCAGTTTAAATGTCATTTTGATGTAAATTTAAGTTGGAGAACTCAGTATGCGGGAATTTATGAGACAAAAGTAGATGGAATTACCTATTATTTGGTAGAAAATGATTTTTATTTTGCAGGAAATAATCCGTATAATCAAATTCACGAAGATGTAGAAAAGTTTGCATTCTTTTCTAAGGCAGTGTTAGAAGCTTTGCCATATATTGATTTTTGTCCGGATATTATTCATTGCCATGATTGGCAGACAGGCTTAATTCCCGTATTTTTGCGTGCAGTATATAGCTCGGAGCATTTTTATGCAGGAATTAAATCTATATTTTCAATACATAACTTAAAGTTCCAAGGTCGTTGGATTCTTTCTGCGGTGAAGGATATTACAGGACTTCCTGCACATATTTTTACAGCAGACAAGTTAGAAGCTTATGGAGAAGCGAATTATTTAAAAGGCGGTTTGGTGTATGCAAATGCGATTACAACCGTTAGTAAAACTTATGCGAAAGAAATTATGTCTTTAGAAGGCGGTGAAGGATTGCATGGTTTGCTTTCAGCACGCCAGAATGACTTGTATGGAATTGTAAATGGTTTGGATTATGATACCTTTAATCCTGCAGTTGATAAGGATATTCATACGAATTTCCAAATAAAAAATATGAAATCAGGTAAAAAAGCAAATAAAAAGGCACTTCAGAAGGAATTTGGTCTTCCACAGGAAGATGGGACCTATTTAATGGGTATGGTTGGCCGTCTGACAGACCAAAAAGGGCTTGATTTGGTTGCTTATATTATGGAAGAATTGCTTTGTACAGCAAAAATTCAGATTATTGTATTAGGAACAGGAGAAGACCGTTATCAGGATATGTTCCGTTATTTTGAAAATAAATATCCAAATCAGATTAAAGCATATATCGGCTATTCTGAGGAATTGGCACATCGTATTTATGCTTCCTGTGACAGCTTTTTAATGCCATCTTTATTTGAGCCATGTGGATTAAGCCAGCTTATGAGTATGCGTTATGGTACACTTCCGATTGTAAGAGAAACAGGTGGACTAAAAGATACCGTTGAGCCATATAATGAATATGAGCATACAGGAACAGGTTTTTCATTTAAGAATTACAATGCACATGAACTTTTAAATACCATTCGTTATAGCTTAAAAATTTATTATGATGATAGAAAAGAATGGGATGCCATGGCAAAACGTGCAATGAAACAGGATTTCTCATGGGAACGTTCTGCAAGAGAATACGAAGATTTATACAAAAAAATAACAGAATAAGATGAACAAACAAAGGACGAGTAGATATTTATGTATGCAGACGAGAATGTAATTAGAATAAAACATGATGTATTGTTTCATGTGGCAAAACTGGCGTTTGAAGGAGAATTGGATGCAAAACGTGATGGAATTGCGTTTGAATTAGTTCCGGGACCGACACCACAGTTTCGTTGTTGTATTTATAGAGAAAGAGAGATTATCAGACAGCGTGTAAGACTTGCAGAAGGAAAAGCACCGGAAGGAGAAATAGATGATGGAAATATCATTCAGGTTATCCGTTCGGCGTGTGCAGACTGTCCGATTTCTACTTATACAGTAACTGAAAACTGTCAGAATTGTGCAGGAAAAGCCTGTATTCATGCTTGTAAATTTCAAGCAATTCGACGGGGGAGATATCGTTCGCATATTGATGCTTCCAAATGTAAGGAATGTGGAAAATGTGCACAGGCCTGTCCTTATAATGCGATTGCCTATTTAAAAAGACCATGTAAGTTTATCTGTCCTGTTAATGCGATTACTTATGATGAACATGGAATTTCTGTGATTGACAGAGAAAAATGTATTCGATGCGGTAAGTGCATTCATAGCTGTCCGTTTGGGGCAATCGGTTCTAAAACAGCGATTGTGGATGTCATTAATGCATTAAAGGCAGGAAAAAGAGTCTATGTGATGGCAGCACCAGCAACCGAAGGACAGTTTGGAGAAGATATCACGATGGGAAGCTGGAAGAATGCTATGTTAGAGCTTGGATTTGAAGATTTCTATGATGTAAGTCTTGGTGCAGATATGACAGCAGCATACGAAGCTGAGGAATGGGCAGAGGCTTATAAAGACGGCAGAAAAAAAGTAACCTCCTGCTGTCCTGCGTTTGTAAATATGGTGCGTATGCACTATCCACAGCTTGCCGAATGTGTTTCTACGACGATTTCTCCAATGTGTGCAGTGTCTCGTTTGATTAAAGCAAGAGACCCGGAAGCTGTAACAGTGTTCATCGGACCATGCCTTGCTAAGAAATCCGAGGTAGTTGACCAAAAAATTGAAGGCAATGCAGACTATGTATTGACTTATTCAGAAATGCGTGCCATTATGCGTGCAAAGGGTGTTGCATTACAGCCTGCGGTAAATGAAAAGCAAATTGGTTCTATTTATGGCAAACGCTTTGCAAATTCAGGTGGTGTAACAGCAGCGGTTGTGCAGAGTTTAAAAGAGTCTAATGAAGAAATCAATACAAAAGTTTTTGTAGCAAATGGTGCAGTAGAGTGTAAGAAGGCACTTGCTTTATTAAAGGCAGCAAGATTACCGGAAGACTTTGTGGAAGGTATGATTTGCGAAGGTGGATGTGTCGGTGGACCAAGTTCAGCTCAGCATTATACGGTTGCGAAAAAGAATAGGGATGCGATTTTAAAGAAAGCAGATGAGAGAGGCATTCATGAGAATTTAGAAAATTATGATATGGAAAGTTTTTCTATGCATAGAGTAGAACATGAAGACAGCAAGTGATTAGCTGCTATGTGAACATTAACAACTGCTCGTTACTGTTCACTCCGTTCCAGTAACTCATTGATTTTTGCATGCAAATTCGCT
>CAYMHX010000065.1:0-10537 GCA_964390325.1 uncultured Roseburia sp.
TTACTGGGCTGACGGGTGTTTTTTGCTCTTTTTTACTTCAAAAGTCAGGATATAACCACAAAGCAAGAAAATAATGGCACCTGCAGGAAATAGTTACTGAAAATTGTTACTGTTCAGAGAGCAGCTAATCACTTGTTGATTTGCTACGAAAGAATATGATTCAGGTGTTGATTTCTGCTTCGCGAAGCGATTTTGCAAGCGATTTATAATCAGCAGAAAGCTTTTTTTCCGTGCTTCCAGTGCAGAAAATTCCATTTTTAATTTTCACACCTGAATTTTACAAAATACCCTATCATCAAAGCTAACATTCCCTTCTTTTAATCCTTTCGTAGAGCGATTTCTGCGAAAACAAAGAGGGTCTTCTGTTAAGATTTCTTTTAATAAAGATTCACTTTCCTCTAAAGAATCTCCAAGTTCCGAATAACCGTCACTTGCCAAAATAATGGTATCTTGTTTTTGAAGTTGATAAATTTTTAACAAAGAAGGCTCTATGCCAAATCCATTTAATACAGGATAACCGAATCTACAATTTTTATTTTCAAAGGAAAACTGCATTTTCAAATTTTCTAAAATGGCGGTTCTTCCGATATCGTTTCTTTTTAATTCATCGATTGTTTTTCCATGTAAAAGTGCATATTCTAAGTGATAGGCACGGAGTTTGGAATTTAATTTGTCAATTTTTTT
Organism: uncultured Roseburia sp.; assembly: GCA_964390325.1. GTDB lineage: Bacteria > Bacillota > Clostridia > Lachnospirales > Lachnospiraceae > Roseburia. The sequence continues at coordinate 685 of CAYMHX010000065.1, forward strand.
TATATGAGAATGTAAGTGTCCATTGATTTTACATTGGCAGTCGCCATAGTTTACGATTTCTTTTCGTAAATCGTTATAAAGAAGAATCGAAGCACGCGGATATTCTTCAATTGACAGAGTATTAGGATAGAGTTCGATAGATTTCTGATGCAAAGCAGAATCTAAGGTTTTTAAAATCCAAAGTGCAGAATCTTCTTGTTCTAAAAAAGTTCTATTGTTTGGGTCAGTTGTTATATTTTTTAAGGTTTCTAATAATACATCTTTTGCAAAGCAGCCGCTTTTTTTCCTGTTCCATAAACGTGTTCCTTTTGCTGTGACACCATCTATGACAGCGATAAGATAGTCGCTGATAAAAAGTCCGTCTTCACAGGTGTCGGGATTATTTTCTTTTCCTAAGAGAAAGGTTTCTAAAATATTCATAATGTTTCCTTTATTAAGCACTATTTTTAGATATAGATTTTTGTTATTTTGAAAAAGGTTTCTTTTAAAAACAGACAAATGGTCAATTTTTTTACACACATTTGAGTGGTTAAATTTTAGAAAAAGATTAAAATTGAACCTGTACAACAGGTGATGGTTGTTGCTGAAAGCGTTTTCGATAGGCAGCAGGAGAAACACCATATTTTCGCCGAAAAATACGAATCAGTGATTCAGAACATTGATATCCACAAGAATAGGCAATGGTTTCAACTGGAAGCAGAGAAGATTCCAATAAATGTTGTGCCTTTGTCAAACGAAAGTTTTGAATGTATTTTAGTGGTGACATACCAGTATGTTCTTTGAATACTTTACAAAAATAAGTTCGATTTAATCCAACATAACGAGCAACCGTTTCTACCTGTATTGGTTCTGCAATATGGTTATGGATATAGGAAATGGCATGTTCGACATAGGAATTTCCTTCAGAAGCAGGAAACATGTCACGGTTTGAGGCAGCAATGGTGCTGATAAACAGATAAAACATACTGAGCAGATAATAGGAATCTTCTAAGGTATTTCGTTCATGGTAAAGCATATTGAAGATGCATTCTTGCAATAATTTTGAATTATCGCAGCGAAAAATTGGCATAGCAGAGGAAAGTCCCAACGAATTGATAATTTTTGCAGCTTCACTTCCGGAAAAACCAATCCAAATATAAGTCCATGGTTCTTTTTCATCTGCCTTGTAAAAAGTCTGGCGATTTGGTTCAATAAAAAATCCCTGCCCTGCTGATAATTGATATACATTATGGTCAATGTGATATTCGCCTTTTCCGTCTAAGATATAGTGAATCAGATAATAAGGGCGGACCGCAGGACCGTAGGTATGCGAAGGGGCAGTGACAGAATGACCAAAGGTATTGATAGAGAAAAATTGTTCTTCTGTAACAGGAATATCGACAGCGATTAAATTTTCCATAGATGACCTCATTTCCGAGCAATGGATAGCCTCAAAATAAATATTTATATCTTTTAATATTATACTAAAAAGCAAATTTAACTGCAATGACAGGTTTTACATAAAAAAAGAAAGGAAGTTTAACAATGAAACGAGAAGTAGGATTTACAGAATGTGCGGGATATACTTGTTTAGAAGATTTGAAGCAGGCAACTAAGTTTGCATCTACTAGCGGTATCAACTTGGAATATTGCGGACATGAGCAATGTTATTCGGGATTTCAGTTTGGACCTTATGTGAGAAAAAATTATGTAATACATACGGTGATGGAGGGAAAAGGTGTTTTTTCTGTTGGAGGCAAAAAATATGAATTGGAACGAGGAAAGGCTTTTTTGATTTATCCGGGAGAAGAAACGTGGTATCGTGCTGATGATGAGGAACCTTGGTATTATATGTGGATTGGTTTTCAGGGTTATCGTTGTGAAGAATATTTAAAACATATGGGGTTTTCTAAAGATAATCCTGTTGTAGAAATCAGGGAAGCAGATAGGGTGAAAGAATATATGCTGCATATGCTTTCGGCCAGAAAGCTGACGGTAGAAGATGAATTGATAAGAATGAGTCAGTTGCTTCAAATTTTAGCTTTATTTATCAAAGAAAATCGTATCAGTGGAAAAAAGCAGATACAGGATTATCCCGCAGCTGTTTATGTAAGATATGCTATTGATTATATGCAGATTCATTATAGAGAAAAGGTCAAAATTGATAATATTGCAGATATTATTGGTATTAGCCGAAGCTATTTAGCAGGGATGTTTAAAAAAGAACTGGGGATATCTCCACAAGAATATTTAATTCATCTGCGCTTAGAGCATGCTGCCGAAATGTTAAAAAGTACGACAGAACCGATTAATATTGTTGCATTTCAATGTGGTTATCCGGATGCTCTGTCTTTTTCAAAGGCATTTAAACGCAGATATGGAATGAGTCCAAAAGAGTATCGCCTATCTGAAGTAGAGATTGTAACGATTAGTGAAAAGGGTGGTTATAAAGGAAGATATCCACTATAATGTTTGGCAGTTTTCTTTATTTTCTAAATAAGGTGAAAAAATACGCCAAAAGAAGCCTGCATTCACATAACCAATCAGTCCAAATCCAAAAAATAGCCAAAGTGACAGATAAAACGGAAAGTAATTGACATCGGAAAAGGTCAGATACATTGGAAATAAAAAGCATAAACTCATAATAATCGTAAAAGGAATATGTTTCATAGCAAAGAAAAAAGATTGAATGATTAAATTTTTTAAAGTATTGCGAAATACAGCAATCACAGGGAATAGATACCAGGCTGTGAAAAAAATAACAAGCGTAAGAAAGAAAAATAAATAGTAAAAAGGAAGAAACGGATAGACACCGTTTGGACCAAATACATGAAAATCTATACGAAGTATGAAAAATAAGAGCAGGCATAACATCCATGAAAGGGTTGCCTGCTTAAAATTTTGCCGAAAACTCTGAAAAAAAGCACGCAAAATAGAAGTATCTGCTTCACGTTTGGATTTTAAGAAAGCGTATTCCATAGAAGTATAGGAAATGCCGATTGTGACAATTGGTATACTACAGATGAGAAATAATGCATTTAATAAAAGGATGTTTCCTAATTGTTCAAAAAAACGCCCTAACAGGCTGTCATTACTAAAAATATTCATAATTAAAAATTCTCCATAAGATATTTTACACGTAGCAATCTGAAACTGCCGTAAAGGAGGTTGAAACCGTAGTACGGCAAGACGGCTGTTTCAGTTGCTGCGTGTTGTAATGCGTGAGCTCATACGCAAAAGAGAAAGAAAGCTGAGTGAACCAGTTTTTTATTCTCATGGGGCATATTCTAGTACAGGGAAATGAAAAAGTCAACAAAAGAAAAATGTAAAAAGTGCCAAAATTCGTCAAATTACACATTAAACCATAAAGAGTGCACATTTTTCTATGTACGAATACATAATAAAAATTATAATTTACAGTATAAGGCTGAGCAAAATGAATAAGACTCAGCAAAGCCGAAAGTATACGGCAGAATAAGAAGGAGGAACTAGATATGAAGAAAAGACTGGTAGCAATGTTCATGGCAGCTATGATGGTAGTTGGTATGACAGCATGTGGCGGCAGTGAAACGGGAAGCACAAGCGGAAATGATGGCAATGCAGACGTAAGCACAGAAGCAGGAGATAGTACAGGTGACACCGTTACATCGACAGACCCATTGAACGTTGTAATCTGGGACACAAACCAACAGGCAGGATTGCAGGAAATTTGTGATTTGTTTACAGCAGAAACAGGAATTCCGGTAGATGTACAGGTAAAAGATTGGAATAGTTATTGGACATTATTAGAAGCAGGAGCTTCAGGCGGTGATATGCCGGATATTTTCTGGATGCATTCTAATAATTCACAGATGTATATGAAAAATGATATTTTGTTGAAGCTGGATGATTATATTGCAGCGAGTGACAAAGTAGCAATTGAAAATTATATGCCTGAAATTGTAGAACTTTACACATGGGAAGGTTCTTATTATGCAGTTCCAAAGGATTATGACACAATTGCACTGTGGTATAATAAAACAATGTTTGATGAAGCAGGAATTGCTTATCCGGATGCAACATGGTCATGGGATGATTTCTATGATGCAGCAGTAGCATTAACAAAAGAAGATGGTTCTCAGTATGGTTTTGCATTAAACCCGACAAATGACCAGGATACATATTACAATATCGTATATTCTATGGACGGTTATATTGTATCTGAAGACCACAAGTCTTCCGGTTATGATAACGAAAATACGATTCGTGCTATGGAATTTGTAGGCAAATTATTAGATAATGCTTGCCCAAGTGCAACAACAATGTCTGAAACAGGAACAGACGTTATGATGCAGTCAGGTATGGTAGCAATGATTACACAGGGTTCATGGATGACAGCAGGATTTATGCAGAATGAATTTATGGTTGAAAATTGTGATGTTGCAATCTTACCATACGATACGGTAACTGGAAAACGTGCAACAATCTGTAATGGTCTTGGATGGTCAGCATACGCAGGAACAGACAGACCGGATGACTGTTGGAAACTTCTTGAGTGGTTTGGAAGCAAGGAAATGCAGTTAAAACAAGCAGAATTAGGTGTTACAATGTCAGCATATAACAATACTTCTGATGCATGGGTAACCTGTACTGATATTTTTAATTTACAGCCATACCTTGATATGACAACAGAATCAACAGGAGATGCTGCAAACGAATTGGTATTAAGACCATATACATACAATTCAACAGTATGGTCAAATGCTGCACAGAGTAAATTTGTTGAGGCATGGAGTGATACTTCCCTTATGAGACAGACCTGTATTGATTTTGCGGCTGAAATGAACGAAGCAATTGCAAATGAAAATAACTAATAAGTTGAAACAGGACGGGGCTTAAAAATCCCGTCCTGTTTTTAAGAAAGAGGTAAAAATTATGGCAGGTAAAAATAAAAGAACGACATCAGGAAAGATGACAACATGGGAAAAAAATCAGTTGATATGGGGATGGTTGTTTATTCTTCCAACAATGCTTGGCTTAATTATTTTAAATATTTATCCAATTTTTTCTACGGCATATCAGTCTTTCTTTAAGACGGGTGATTTTGGAAGAGGAAATGTATTTGTCGGATTGCAAAATTATCAGAAAATGTTTGCAGATGCAGAAGTATGGCAGTCTTTATGGAATACCATTAAATATGCAATCATTGAAGTTCCGTTTTCAATAGTAATTGCACTGGTACTTGCAGTCTTTTTAAATCGTAAAATGAAAGGAAGAAGTGTCTATCGTGCAATTTTCTTCCTCCCAATGATTGCTGCTCCAGCCGCAATTGCGATGGTATGGCGTTGGCTTTATAACTCACAGTTTGGTCTATTGAATAATGTTCTTGGAACAAAAATTCAGTGGATTTCTGACCCGAAGATTGCATGGATTAGCGTGGCAATTATCGGTGTATGGTCAATTGTTGGATATAATATGGTTTTATTTCTTGCAGGACTTCAGGAAATTCCAAAGGATTATTACGAAGCGGCAGATATTGATGGAGCATCCGGTATTACAGCATTTTTTAAAATTACATTACCATTGCTTTCGCCAAATATCTTTTTTGTTTTGATTACTAGAGTAATTGGTGCATTACAGGTATTCGACCTTGTATATATGGTAATGGATGAAAGTAATACAGCATTAAAGAGTACACAGAGTATTGTTTACTTATTCTATCAGTATTCCTTTGCATATGGAAACAAGGGATATGGTTCTACAATAGTCATGCTTCTTTTGGCAGTTATTATGCTTGTTACCGTTGTTCAGATGATTGGACAGAAGAAGTGGGTTTATTATAACTAGGAGGAACAATCAATGTCAGTAGAAACAAAAAGAAAACTTGAAAAAATAGTGATACATGTTATTTTAATAATTTTTTCTATTATTATGTTGATTCCATTTTTATGGATGGCATTAACAGCGTTTAAAAGTGTCGGAGAAGCCACTTCTGTGAATCCGTTTGTCATTTTCCCAACAGAGTGGAGAACAGATGCATTTACTACGGTATGGAAAAATATGAACTTTTTTATGCTGTATAAAAATACATTATTGTTAATTTTTTGGCGAGTAGTTTGTGCTTGTTTAACTGCAACATTAGCCGGTTATGCATTCGGGCGTTTGGAATTTAAGGGAAAAAATCTGATGTTTTCATTGGTATTGTTCCAGATGATGATTCCATCTCAGATTTTTATCATTCCACAGTATTTGATGGTTTGTGAATTAAAAGCAACCAATACCATTTTTGCATTGGTATTCCCAGGTATTGTAACGGCATTTGGAACATTCTTGTTAAAACAGGCATATATGGGACTTCCAGCTGATTTAGAGGAAGCAGCAAGATTAGATGGCTGTAATATTTTCCAGACTTTTTTACAGATTATGCTTCCATTGACACGTTCTTCTATGGTTGCACTTGGAATTTTTACGGCAGTATTTGCCTATAAGGATTTGATGTGGCCTTTAATTGTAAATACAACTGCAACAAAGATGCCGCTTTCAGCAGCACTTGCAACTATGCAGGGACAGTATTCATCGAATTTTCCACAGCTAATGGCAGCATCTTTGATAGCATGTGTGCCGATGATTGTGATTTACTTGATTTTCCAAAAACAGTTTATTGAAGGTATTGCAACTTCTGGTGGAAAATTATAAGCGGGATTATGGTTAGGGGAAAGAAAAGATGGACAATCTGTGGATAAAACAGGAATTAGAAAAAATAAAAGAGATGTCTGTGAAAAAAGCAATAGGTTATATTTTGGATTATTATAAAATACCATTGATAAGTATTGGTGTTTTGATAGGTTTGCTTTGTTATTTTATGAGTATCTTTTTAAGACCTGTACAGGAAGCAGCGGGTTCAGTAGCATTTGTAAATTTTTATGAGGATGTAACAGAAGATTCCGGTTTTTATACTGCGTTTATGGAACAGTATAAGGAAAAAATGCCAGTGGAGAGTATCCTTGTTTTTGATAATCATTATTTTTTTAATTTGGAAAAAGAGGCAGATTATAAAAATAGTTATTATCAGAAATTGACAGCTTATTTAGAGGCAGGAACGGTAGATGTTGTTATCTGTGAAGAAGAAAATTTAATGGGCATTGCAAAGAGCGGAAGATTTCTGGATTTATCAGATGAACGAGTAGTGGAAATTTATAAACAGTATCAGGAACGGATAGTCTATCTTTTTTTAGAAGGAGAAAAGATTCCGATTGGAATTGATGTTTCAGACAGCCCTGTTTTAACAGGGCTGAATGGATATCAAAAAAAGTGTTTTTTAGCCATATCTTCCAATGCATCACATTTGGAATTTGTGGAGAGTTTTTTAAAATATTTATTAAAATAATAGCGAGGATAAGATTGAAAAAGGACTTGATAATCATTTTTCAATCAAAAATTTGTGCCGAAGCGTCACAAATTTCGTTTATTGCAGAACAAAATTTGATATTTTGTTCGCAGCCTCAGCGTAAACGCTTCGGAATGAGAGGCAAAAATGGCAATATTTTATAATGAAGAAAAAAAACAGATTTCTTTCCAAACAAAACATACAACATACCAGATGGAAATTGGAAAATATGGACATTTATATCATACTTATTATGGGAAAAAAACAGAGGCAGATTTAGGATATCTTTTTACCTATTATGACAGAGGTTTTTCCGGAAATCCTTATGAAGCAGAAGAAGACCGTACGATTTCTATGGATGCAATGACGTTAGAATATCCATGTTATGGAAACGGAGATTTTCGTTCTCCTGCATTTCGAATGAAGGATAAAAATGGAGTATACGGCTGTGATTTACGTTTTAAGAGTTGTACAGTAATGTCAGGAAAATACAGTCTGCCAAAATTACCTGCTGTTTATGCAGCAGAAGAAGAAGCACAGACAGCAGAAATTGTTTTGTGGGATGAATTAACAGGCGTAGAAGTTACATTATACTATGGAGTTTTAGAGGAAAATGATGTAATTACACGTTCTGTAAGAGTGGAAAATAAAGGAAATGAAAAAGTAGTACTTGGAAAAGTATGCAGTGCCAGTTTAGATTTTGTAACGGGAGAATTTGATATTTTACACTTTCATGGACGGCACAATATGGAACGAATGATGGAACGAGTACCTGTTATTGTAGGAAATCAGTCATTTGGCAGCAGAAGGGGAACTTCCAGTCATCAGCATAATCCATTTGTGATTTTAGCAGAACGAGAAGCAACAGAAGATGCAGGTATTTGCTATGGAATGTCATTGCTTTACAGTGGTAATTTTCTTTGTGAAGCAGAAGAAGACCAGTATCGTCAGACAAGATGGATGATTGGAATTTCAGATGAGATGTTTGAATATCCATTAGAGGCAGGAGAAGTATTTTATGCACCGGAAGCAGCAATTTCCTGTGCGGAAGGTTTGACAGCCTTATCGCAGAATTTTCATAATTTAGTTCGTAAACATATCTGTCGCGGGGCATACAAAGAAAAACAGCGTCCAATTTTAATTAATAACTGGGAAGCAACCTATTTTGATTTTAATGGAGAAAAAATTGTGCAGATTGCAGAACAGGCAGCAGAACTTGGCGTAGAAATGTTGGTATTGGATGATGGCTGGTTTGGTGTGCGTGACGATGATTACAATGGTCTTGGAGATTGGTATGTCAATGAGCAAAAATTAGGATGCACTTTAAAAGAAGTAGCAGACCGTATTAATGAACTCGGAATGAAGTTTGGCATTTGGATTGAACCTGAGATGGTTTCGGAAAAAAGTGATTTATACAGCAAACATTCGGATTGGGCGTATGTGATACCGGGAAGAAAACCAGTACGTGGAAGACATCAATTAGTATTGGATTTTTCAAGGAAGGAAGTCGTAGATTATATTTATGAACAGATTGAAAAAGTAATTGCCAGTGCGAATATTTCATATATAAAAATGGATATGAACCGTAGTATTACGGATATTTATACAGCAACACAAAAAGAACAGAATCAGGGAAAAATTTTATATGAATACACATTGGGTATGTATGATTTTATTAGTAGATTATTAGAACATTTTCCAGATATTTTAATCGAAGGATGTAGTGGCGGTGGTGGTCGCTTTGATATGGGAATGATGTATTATACACCACAGATTTGGTGTAGTGATAATACCGATGCCATTGAGCGTATTCAGATTCAATATGGAACTTCTTTTGGATATCCGATTTCAGCAGTGGGTTCTCACGTTTCAGCAGTTCCAAATCATCAGACAGGAAGAAACGTGAATATTTCTACCCGCGGTGTTGTAGCAATGGCAGGAACGTTTGGTTATGAATTGGATTTGAATTTGATTTCTGAAGAAGAAAAAGAAATTGTAAAAGAGCAGATAAAAACATATAAACAAAATTGGAAATTAATCAATCAAGGTGACTATTACCGTTTGAGTAATCCGATGAAAAATCGTGAATTTGCTGCGTGGGAATTTGTATCAGAGGATAAAGAAGAAGCATTGCTTTCCGTTGTTACATTAAGTACACATGGAAATGCACCTGTCAATTATGTACGTTTAAAAGGACTTGATGAAAATACGGTATATCTTGAGAAATATTCGCAAAAAGAGTATTTAGGAAGTGCATTGATGTATGCAGGACTTCCATTGCCAATATTAATGGGAGAATATCAGTCAGTGCAGATGCATTTTGTGCGTAAAGTATAAAAAAACGGATAAAAGGTAAAACTAAAAAGTTGCACAAATTTGTCTGCATAGCAAAGACATTTTGAAAAAAAGTTTGTTTGAAATGTCTTCGTGAAAAAGACATTTTTGTGCAATATTTTAATTTTGTTTTCTATATATTCGGCGATTAAAAACTTCGCCTCATATATAGAC
>CAYMHX010000066.1:0-10471 GCA_964390325.1 uncultured Roseburia sp.
AGAACGGAATACCTTACCTGGAGATAAAATCTTAATCGGCGGCTGTTTCTTCTCCATAACGTGTACCTGTCCTGCAGAAGTCTGTGTTCTTAATAAGAACTCTGGCGACAAATAGAATGTGTCCTGCATATCTCTTGCCGGGTGGTCTTGAGGTGTATTTAATGCTGTAAAGTTATAATAATCAGTTTCAATTTCCGGTCCTTCAAAGATTTCAAAGCCCATTCCTGCAAAAATATCAATGATTTCATTTCGCACTAAAGTAATTGGATGTAAATTTCCTTCTGTTGTCTTTACTGCCGGTAAAGAAATATCAATTTTTTCTGATTCATAACGAGCCTGTAATTCTTTGGCTTTCATCTTTTCATCTAAGCCGCCTAAAAATTCCAATGCCCAAACCTTTAATTCATTGACACCTTTTCCATAGGCTGCCTTCTGGTCATTTGGGATATTTTTCATTTCCTTCATCAAAAGACCAATTTTACCAGTCTTTCCATCTAAGAATTTCTTTTTAAATTCATACACTTCTTTCGATGAATTTAATTCTTCTGCTCCCGCAATAATTTCCTGCTTAATTTGTTCTAAATTTGCGTTCATCTTTAACCTCTTTCCTTTAATTTTTTATACATATCAAGTTTGTGTATGCAACGCAAACACAAACTTGTGCTTGAAAAAATTTATTTTTTCAAGCTTGCCTCTTTACCTTTTTAATTTTGAAAACCTTGTTACTATTGAGAAAAGTAAACTTTATTTTTTCGTAACTATTCAGTACCTTCATAGTTACGATGCAAAAATTCATTAAAAATTGCTTCGCATTTCCTTCAAAATAATGTTAAAATTTCTACCCTTCTGAATAATAACAAAAAGTCCCCTGCATATCTCTATGCAAGGGACGAAATCATTCCGTGGTACCACCCTAATTCTTTTTTGTCAGAAATTGATGTTCAAATTCTTTTATTCTCTCCATAAAATAGATATTATCCAACAATTTCTACCTAAATAATGCCAAGAATACACTTTTTAACATCTTTCCTGCAAAAAAGCACTTTCTATGCGTAACGTGCATAAACGTCATTTGCTACTTATACCAATACCTTTTCATTATAATACAAAAATCTATAAAATCTTAAATTTTCTCATATTATTTTAAAATCATTGATAAACTTTTCACAAATACAGCTCCTGTGTGAAATTCGATTCCTACCTTACCTTAAAGGAACTTTCAGCCGATGATTCCTTCTCTCTGAAAAAAGTATAGTTCACTACTATTATTAAAAAGCCTTTCGACTTTTTCAATAATTTTGCACAATCATTGCCTTTTCATTTTCAAAATCTTTTGCTATTTTAACATAACTTATTAAAAACGGCAAGTGTTTTCTTTTATTTCCCAAAATCAAAACATCTTGCATTCGTCCACATACGATTAATTCTTGCATTTTCCTCCGGGTCAAAATAATCCATTACCACACAATGCTCCATTACTTCTTTGGTCGGATACTGTGCAAAAAGCTGTCGATTTTGCTGACTTTCCACTGCTTTAATATTATAAAGTTCACTTTCCTCGTCTCCAAAGAAATATCCAATCGGGTATTCGATTAATGGTTCTTCCTCATCTTCTTCTGCTCCATAACACCAGTCAATATACTGTAAAATCGTATCATCTTCGCCGCCTGCAATGACAGAAGTATATCCGATATAATACATATTTCTTACAACATTTTCCGGTTTTGAAACGTAATTAATAAATGCCTCTGCTGCAATCTTTTTATCACGATTTTCTGCAATTCCCGAACGAATCATACACCAGCCGTCAAACCAAAGGTTTGTTCCCTCTGTTGGTGCAGAATAACAAAGTGTCACTCCATCTTCATCTGCCTGGTCTAAGGTATAAACTGCATCTCCCGACCACTGCTGATTTGCTACTACTTTTCCTGTTACCATATCCGCCTTACCACTATCTGTTTCAAAGGAATATACATTATCTTTAATATCACTTAAAATCGCTTCCACCTTATCCACTGTTTCTGCATCCGTAGCATTTAACAAATTGGATAAATTATTCAAATAATTCGGATTGTTTAAATAATTAGAAGAATTAATGGTTTCTTCATTCAAAATACAGCTTCCTGCAAAATAGGCATCTCTTACGCTATCCTTAATGGTAACTCTCTTACGAAACTCATCTGATAATAAAAGATTCCAATGTGACGCTTCTTCCTCTGAAACAAACTCAGGATTATATACAATCCCAAGTGTTCCCCACATATAACCTGCTGCATACTTACTTAATGGCTGGTCATTAATCGAAAGCTCGTCAAATACCCCTTTAATATAAGGGGAAAGCCCCCGTATATAATAATTTTCTTCTATCGACTCATCATAAAAGGTTGTAGAAAACGGTTCTAACAATCCTTCAGCCATCAACTTCATAATCATATACTCCGAAGGACAGACCAAATCATAAGTGTCTCCCATTGTCATCTGATTATAAAGTTCTTCATTCGTACCAAAAGTAGAATATTCTACCCTTACATTCATACCATAAGTTTCATAAAACCATTCTTCAAAATCTTCTATCATACCTGTGACAGAAAAAATCACCCTGCCGTCAGAAAGCTCAATTTCATCGCCTTCTTCCCAATCGCCTTCATCTATATATTCCTCCCAGTTATTGACACGCAGAACAATGACATTCTTATCATCAGTTCCACATCCTGTCAGTGTCAATAACAGTAAAATACAGGCAAAAAAGATATATTTTATTCTTTTCATGACTCCTCCTCCACCTTTGGCATTCGATTTGCAGCAACAGTGATGAATACAACAATCACAAAAATAATCGTTGACAATGCCCATAATGCCGTCTTAATCTCTGTTTGCGAACCCTTTGTCGCATTGACTACATAGGTACTAATCGTATCAAATGTGGCTGGTTTTGTATAAGTCGAAATAAAATAATCATCCAAAGACAAGGTAATCGCTGTCATAAAACCTGATAACACCGCCGGCCAAATCTGCGGCAAGGTCACCTTTATCAATGCCTGTGTCGTATTACAACCTAAATCCAATGCCGCTTCATACAAATGCGGGTCCATCTGTTTTAATCTCGGCAAAATCTGTAAATAAACAAACGGTGTACAAAGTGTCATCTGCCCCACCAACAATGGAAGAAAAGAGTCTTTTTCCATATTAAAAAATACAATCAGCAAAATACAAATGGAAAAACCTGTCACAACATCAGCATTTACCACAGGTATCTGATTTGCCAAATCAATGATATGCTGTGTATTTTTCTTAGAATAAAACGTTCCAATTGCCCCTGCTGTTCCTAAAATCGTAGAAAGTCCTGCTACTACAAAAGCAAGTGCCACCGTTCCAAAAATCATCTGCAAAAGCTCTGGCGTTGTAAATAATGTCACATAATTTTTCAAAGAAAATCCTCGAATAGAGCCAATCATCGTAGACTCTGTAAAACTATATACCGCTAAAATCAGAATTGGCGCATACAAAAATAAAAGCACCATTCCAATCCATGCACATTGAAAAAACTTCTTCATTTGCACCCCTTACCTTTCTGTAACTATTCAGTACCTTCATAGTTACAGTACAAAAATCTATTAAAAATCACTTCGTGATGAGATTTTTGTACACTTGAATCACTTTCTTTTGTTCAAAACAGCAAGTGTTTTGAACTGCTGTAAATAGTTACAACTTTCCTATTACTTACCGGCTCTTTTTGGCTCTGCATCAAACCTCGTCAAATGATTAGAGATAAATGTAATTACACCAATAATTAGTAATAATACCAAAGAGATAACCGAGCCATTGTGCCAGTCATACGCACTAAAATAGCTTCCTATCAAACTTCCCATAATATAGGTACTATTATAAACTAAGTCTAATACAACATAGTTTGTCATAGAAGGTAAAAATACCATTGTCACGCCACTGACAATACCGGGAATGGATAATGGAAGCACCACCTTTAATATCACTTGAATTTTATTTGCTCCAAGGTCATGTGCTGCTTCCATCATGCTATCATCCAACTTTGTCAATGCATTATACAAAGGCTGAATCATAAACGGCAAAAAATCATAGACCATACATAAAACCGTATTAAAAAACGGATGATAAGCAAGATTTCCCTCAAAAAACGTCAAAATCTCCTTCATCGCTGTAATACGCAGTGTAAAGTTAATCCACATCGGCAATACAAATAAAAATAATAGCGAATGCTCTTTAAACATCTCACCCTTTGCCAAAATATACGCCACGGGATAACCCAAAATCAAACAGACAATAGTTGTAAGCAATGCAATTACAATACTATAAAACAACGTACCAATTGTTTTTTCATTTTGAAAGAAATGAATAAAATTTTCAAATGAAACATCTCCGTTACTATTCGTAAAGGCATAAGAAATGATTACAAATAATGGGAGAACCACAAATAATACCAAAAAAATTGCATAAGGAATCATCAAATCTTCCCTTTTAAATTTATATCTTCTCATCTTTACCTCTCATCCCCTTATGAACGCACCACGCGGAATGTAATCTTATCCTCTGCAATAATCAAGCTGACAAAATCTTCCTGATTCCAAAGGTCTGCATCATGCACGACATAATCTTCTTCCGACTTTGTACGCACTGTATAAGTATAATGGTCATCAACATAAATAAACGATACAATATTTCCTGTAATTAATCCTGCATCTGCATCATCACTTAATTTAATATCTGTCGGTGCAATATATGCCTCAATTCGCACATCTTCTACAGCAATCGGCTTTCCAACTGCACTCATTACTACTCCATCCTCTACAACAACACCAGGGAATACACGCTCAGGCTCTACATACCATGTAAAATCTGCTGCCTCTACAAGAAGCCCCTTTCCATCGTGATAACCCTTTACCACACCATCATAATGGTTAATACTGTCATCATACGGAATGATATGAATATTATCTGCTGCAATTTTCATACCCACATAAGTTCCAGGTTCATAATACTTTAAACTGTTTGCTTCAATTTCTGTCTTTCCGGAACGGACAAGCACATTGTAAAATGTTCCTTTAAAATCTGCAGATAAAACCATTCCCGTAATCTGCCCACTTTCTACATCTGTAATTTTAATATCTTCCGGACGAACAACTGCATCAATCACCGTTCCCTTTTTATACGGGTCAACACAATAAAACTCAGCACCACAGAAAAATGCTTTCTTTGGTCCTATCATACGTCCATGGAAAATATTACTTTCTCCAATAAAGTCTGCTACAAATAAATTTGCAGGCTCATTATAAATTTCTTCCGGTGTTCCAATCTGCTGAATTTCACCATCTGCCATAACTACAATCTTATCTGACATCGTTAAGGCTTCCTCTTGGTCATGTGTAACGAAAATAAAGGTAATACCAAGCTGCTTATGCATACTCTTTAATTCCACCTGCATTTCCTTACGCATCTTATAGTCTAATGCGCTCAGACATTCGTCTAATAAAAGTACCTCCGGTTCATTCACAATTGCTCTTGCAATTGCAATACGCTGCTGCTGACCGCCTGAAAGTGTATGAATACTTCTTTTTTCAAATCCTTCTAAGTCAACCAGCTCTAAAACTTTCCGAACCTTTTTATCGCGGTCATATTTTGTCATATTTTTTAATTTCAGACCAAATGCTACATTATCATAAACATTCAAATGTGGAAATAATGCGTACTTTTGAAATACCGTATTAATCGGTCTTTGATTTGGCGCCATATCGGTAATATCTACACCATCAAGAAGAATTGTCCCTTCTGTCGGCTTATCAAATCCCCCAATCATACGCAAAATCGTTGTCTTTCCACATCCAGAAGGACCAAGCAGGGTTACAAACTCTCCCTTTTTAATTTCCAGATTAAAATCCTCCACTACAATCGTATCTTGGTCATAAACCTTTTTAATGTTTTTTAGTTCAATCAGAATATCTTTTTCCATTCCAACTCTCCTCAAACGTAAAAATTTTATCCCTTATCAATCTCTGAATTACTCCTAAATCAAGTAATCAGTAACGATTTTATATTATCTTCTCCTGTATTGCAATACCCAATCGTTAAATTCTGCACATACCAATGCACTATAAAGACAAAAATACAGCCATAACATCAATAACGCCACTGTCGTCAAACTCCCATACATCGAAAATCCATTAAAGTAACGAATATAAATAGAAAGTAAAAAAGAAATCATATTCCAAGAAACTGCACAAAGCACTGCTCCCGGAAGCTGGCTGATAAAACTTAATTTCTTGCTCGGCAGTACTGCAAATACCACATCAAAAAACACAATCAAAATCGCAAATAATAACAGTCCCTTGAAACTGGATAAAATCACAGAAATATTTTGTAAAATCGGCAGATATTTTACCGCCAAAATACGAATAGAATTTCCAAATACTAATACCATCAGCGTAAATACAATTGCTACCATAAATATTACAGTATAAATAGCAGACCAAAACCGCAGCACAAACCAATTTCGACTTTCCTCTACATCGTTTACTGAATTTAAACCATCCATTAAAGCATGCATCCCTTTAGCTGCAGACCAAATTGCCATTACGGCACTCACTGCGGTAACCCCAAAAGAACGATGATAGATTTCATCGGTAATTGTAATAAAAAACGGTGAAATATATCCCGGAAGTCCCTCTTGATACATTGCAAGCAGCATACTTTCTGTAATCGGTGTATACTGTATAAGCGACAAAAATACCATCAAAAACGGAATGATTGCAAGCAACATAAAAAATGCCGACTGTGCCGCATAGGCATTAATTTTATCTTTTTTACATTCCTTTAAAAATTTTATTACCTGAAATATCACTTTCCAAATCATAATCGTATATCCACCAATTCCACATCCTGATAAAAATAATTTAAAATATCCTCACACCGATATCCTGCCTTTGCAAGTCCATTTGCTCCATTCTGACTCATGCCAAGCCCATGTCCATATCCGCCTCCGCACAATAGATAACTACCATCTGATTGTTTTTCTACTGTACAAGCAGCACTTGGAAGCAGACTGCTACACGTTCCTGTGCTTTTATCCATATAAACAATGGTTTTTGCACCACATCCAAGTACCTTTCGGATATTATATTCACTTTTTACCTCTACATATCCATCTTCAAAGCGTAAAACTAAGGTCAAAATAGAACCCGATTTACTGCGTTCTGACACCTCTATTGTTTTCAATGCCCCAAATCCTGTCATAGAATCTGTTTCTATTTCTCCCTTATAATAAGTAATATGCCGTTTTCCTACACGTTTTCTTTCTGCTAAAATTTCTTTGATTTTCTCTGACTTATCTGAATAATCTGCCGTAATCTGCCAGCGGTAATACTTAATCTGACTATCAAAACCTGTTATGTCTGCATTCAAATAGGCTTTGAAGTCTGCTTCTTGTGATAAGTCCCCCGCATATTCCTGATGATTTAAACAAGCCTGCTTTAAATATCCATATTCTTTACCATCTTCTACATTCCATACCTCGACTGTATCGGTATATCCCATAGAAGTAGAAAAATAATAAGCCTCTAGTACCTCTCCCTCATATAACATCACCATACCTGCTGTTTCATCCACTGCCTTTATGGAAGCATCTGTTTTTGCAACCTTATTATAAACCTGATAAGAAGTACTATCATTAATATGCGCCCCGTATGCTGCCAAATCAGCACGCATGACCTGAATATAGGCATAACTTCTGGCACAGATAGCCTGTGCTTTTAATGCCTCCGAGTGATAATTAGAAGGCATTTCACTTGGTACTACAGAATAAAGATAGGTTTCTAACCCCACCTCATTTACCACACAATATCCATTTGGGTATAAACGCACCTCCAAATTTCCCGAATATCCATTGCTTATCTTTTTACCAGAACTATTGCATAAATAAGTGAGTGAATTTTCGGATTTTGGCTGTAATAACAAAGTTTCTTCCTGTGTCAGCAGATATTCTCCTACATTTAAAGTCGTATTTTCTTCCATCATCCATTCTTTTTCTCCACATTTGACCAAATAATCTCCATTACAGGATAAAATTACATTTTCCCTAAATTTCCCTCCATCCTCTGCCAATAACAAAACTCTTACTTTTGCAACCTCGGCAGGTGCCGTAATTAAAATCGCACAGACTTCCTCTTTTCCTATAATATATTTTAATTCCATATTTCCTAAAATAATATCCGAAATTGAAAGCTGTTCTGCCACATCATAATCCTGATAGACAGGCATTCTCTTACTATGTGCAATCCTTCCATATCCTTCTATCTCAATCATATCTTCATCATAAGAAAGCAGCTTACCTTCTATAAAATCCTGTTTTCGTCCAATAGAAAGTAATTTTTTATCCTGCACATGAATATCTGCTACTCCATCCTCTACACGAACACCTGACAAATTCGCCTTTTTTTCATAATACCTTTTATCAAATAAAAACGTTAATTTACGCTCTGTAACTTCCGTAATATAGGCATTTTCCAAAACCAGCTCTGTCTTTGATTTTCCAGCAACACCGATACAGGTATCTTCTAACAAATATACTTTCATTCCTTCCCAAGCTTCAAAATACCCTGTCGAAAGCTTGGTTTTATAAATTCCTTCATTCGTATATAGCTCTCCTTCTTCTTTCTCTAATATCAGCACTTCTTCTACTCTAATTTGATTTTTTATATCCAGATACTCAAGTAACTGCATATAAATTTCATTCCAGTCTTCCCTACTTACAGCTTGCCCTACCCCAATTTCTTCAAATAAAATAAACTCTGCCGTTCCAAGCTTTTCTAATATATCCGATACCATTTTCTTTGTTATGTACAATTCCCTGTAAACTTTAAAAAATTCCTGCCATTCTTCCTCTGTATAAACAGTAAACTGTAACTCTGATATCACTTCACTCACCGGGACATAATTTTCTTGAAACTTTTTTTCATCAAAGTCTGTCCAAATCATTGGTAAAAATACGATCAAAGCTACAATGAACAATACTCCAAACAGTCTATTCCTTTTTTTCCAAAAATGAATTTGGTTCATTCTTTCTTTTCCCTTTCTTAAATTTATAAGCATCACTTGCATAACATAAAAGAGGCTGCCTTTAAGCAGCCTCTAATTTCTCCTTCGTATCAAAAGACTCTTTTGTACATCAGAACTTCTTCTGCATCTAAGATATCTTCTGTAACTAGATTATCTTTTGTAGCTAAATTATCTTTTGTAACCAATCATCTTTTGTAACTGTTCTTTTAGACAACTACGTTTTTTCTTTTGTAATAGTTCCCTTTTGTAACAGCCTTCTTTTGTTATCATTTTTATAACAATTTCTCTTTTGTAATAATTTATCTTTCGTTATACCCAAAATGCCGGTTCCTACAATTTTGACGCCTAGCGAATGCTAGGTGGGTAACCGCAGCCAACCTTCTGCCTTCCAACGCTCGCCGGAGCGAAATTACTTTGGCCTGACATCTAGTTGTTCATATAGGAATCCCATAAACGTAAATGTAGGTTCAAAAAAGTAGGGGTTATCGAACATCCCAGGCTTTTGTTTTTTATCTCTTCTGTTCTTTTATTATACTTTAATATGCCCGTTTCTACAAGTAAAAATTATTGCTTTTCGTTAAAAAAAACTGGTTTTTTTTCAAGATTTTGTTATTCATAAATATCGCTGCGAGAAGACTCGAAATCTTTGATTTCGAGTTGTCCGGCTGTTGCCGAATAAAAACAAAAAACTGTGTCGAGAAATAAATTTCTCGACACAGCTTTTTTATTTTATTCTTCTCGCAGCTACGCTCATCTTAGAGTGCTGCTAATTCATCAACAAGTTTCTGTAAAGCTGCTAAAGCTTCATCTGGTAACTTGTCATATCCTTCTTTCTTCACTGCGAAATCTGCAACAGCATCTACACGGTTCTGCATAGCACTCTTTAATGCTGCAACATAATCAGCATCTTTTAAGTCTGGTGTAAAGTCTGCTGTCTTTCCTGACCAGTCATACATGATTTCGATGTCTTCAAATGGTCCCCACTGTTCAAACTGAGCTTTTCCTTCAACGATTGTTTCAAGAATGCCTAATGTATCAGCTGGTTTACATTTTGTTCCCATGAAATCGCCTGTATTAACGATATAGCAGTCTACGTTCTTCTCTTCTACTAACTTTTTGAACTTCTCATAGTCGTTTACTAATGGATATGTTCTGAATGGGTTAGCATATGGAACGATTCTTAATGCGTTCATATCTGTACCTGCAGCAACACGTTCAGCAGTAGATGTCTTTGTAGCAAGTGTAGCACCCATAACTGATGCTAAAGCAGCACCTTTTAATTTTACTACTGGTGGAATTACCGGGTCTTTCATAATCCAGAAAATTGCATTAACAGGAGCATCAATCTTGTCTACACGGTTTGGAGACCATAATTTAGACTTAATTG
>CAYMHX010000067.1:0-10389 GCA_964390325.1 uncultured Roseburia sp.
TATGTCGAAGACTTATTATCTTATGTCGCAATCGGTGCCCGTTCTGTAGAAGACCAACAGCACAGATTAACTGTCAGCGGTTTTGATGTTGCCTCCGGTATGAAAAATCCTACCAGCGGTGACTTTTCCGTTATGTTAAACTCTGTTTATGCTGCTCAGCACCCACATCATTTTGTATACCGCGGCTATGAAGTAGAAACCACAGGCAATCCTCTGACTCATGTTGTTTTACGTGGTGCAGTAAACAAGCATGGTATTGCAAAGCAGAACTACCATTATGAAGATTTAGTACGACTTTGTGAAATGTATAACAAAATGGATTTAGTTAATCCTGCTGCTATTATTGATGCTAATCATTCTAATTCCGGCAAAAAGTTCAAAGAACAAATTCGTATTGTAAAAGAAGTAATGCACAATCGTGAATTATCCTCTGATATTCACAACATGGTAAAAGGTGTCATGATTGAAAGCTACATCGTAGAAGGTGCTCAGAAAATTGGACAGCATGTATACGGTCAGTCCATTACCGACCCTTGTCTTGGCTGGGAAGACTCAAAACAGTTAATTTATGACATTGCAGATGCCTGCAAATAAAAATTTAAAATAAAACAGAGCAAAAGCAGTCACCTGCTAATGCTCTATTTACACTTTTTCCCCACGTCAATCAGCAAGTGATTGGCGTGTGTGTGAAAAGTAACAAACATATATTACATTTCACACAAAAAAACACCACATAAATGACGTCCATATCATTCATGTGGTGTTAATCTATAGGAATAGATTACATAGCAGCCATCTGTTTTCCAAGTTCTTCACATTTAGCAACCATATCTGCATCCGGTGCATCATAGCAAATTAAACCTTCACCATTTAATACAGTTGCACCTGCATTTTTCATACGCTCTGTCCAGTCAATCATCCACTGACCTTCTGCCCATGAATAAGAACCAAATAACGCAATTGTTTTACCTGCTGCGAACTTTTCTACTTCTGCTACGAAAGGTTCCATTTCGGTATCTTCCAATTCCTCTGCACCCATTGCCGGGCAGCCTAATGCAAATACCGGCTGTTCCTTTAAATCGTCGAGGGAAGCACTGCTTACCTGTACTAAGTCTGCCTCTTTTCCACCTGCTGTAATTCCACTTGCAACTGCCATTGCCATTGCTTCTGTGTTACCTGTACCACTCCAGTACACTACACTGATTTTACTCATTTTTTCTTCCTCCTAATATTAAACTGCTAATTTTATCTGATATCCGGCATTATAATCTTTGATAATGCTACGGATTTCGATTCCCTTTGCCAAAAGAGTAATCACATCTTTCTGCGCTTCTTCATACTGCCTAAATAGTTCCTGTTTTGCCAAAACATCGTCATATACTTTCCAATATCCGGAATAAAGAAAGTTCTGTCCCTTATGTACGATAAATCCTTCCACATCCTCTACCGGATACCCAAGCAGCAATCCCATCTCATGCGGAAACTGTTTTTCATCCTCTGCATATGCCTGGTAACGTTCCATAAATGTAAATAAAATTCCTTTAAAAGATAAATCTGTATAACCACACTCTGACAAAATCTGCTGCACTTTCTTTTCTTGTAAATATGCACGCAGTTCTTCTCTGCGGAATATCAAAAAAGTAACTTTCTCTTTTACTTCTGCCAATTTCAAAAATACAATTCCTGTATGCCTTAACATCCATGGCAAACTTTTTGCATCTGATTTTAGCAAAATAAACAGATTCGATAGCTTTATTCCTGTTATCACTGGAGCACACTGAATAGCAAGTTTTGTTTCAATATGCTTTAGATCCATCTTCTGTACCATTCTTAGAACTTCCTGACACATATACCCTCCTTTTGGCTTGCGTTAGTTTTAACTAACCTAGGTATACTATAACTAACTATTAGTAATTTGTCAATGATTTTTTATAAATATTTACGTAACTATTCAGTACCCTGTTACTGTTCACTCCGTGGCCAGCAACGATTGATTTTTGCATGAAAATTTGCTTCGCAAAGCAAAAATCCATTAAAAATCGCTTTGCGATAGGATTTTTGTACACATGAATCACTTTCTTTTGTTCAAAACAGCAAGTGTTTTGAACTGCACTGAATAGTTACATATTTACTTAAGATAGTATAGAAATAGGAATAACTCCCTTATACGCTTGTTTTTTATAATTGTAATCTACAATCTTCACTTCAACATGGAAAGCATCTCCCATATTTTTTTCACTCACAATCTCCTCTACATCACCAAACCGGCTTGTTCCATTGTAATTTAAAAGCAGAGCCTTATCGCCTATTTTAAGTGCATGTGCCGGATAATGTGTATTTACAATAGCTGCAATCCCCTGTTCTTTTGAAAGGCGTTGGATTGTTTCCAGAACAATGAGCTGATTTTTAAAATCCAGATTCGATTCCGGTTCATCTAATACCAGCATTTGCGGTTTTGTACTGAGTGCACGGGCAATCAGCACCATCTGCAGCTCACCGCCGCTAATTCGGCTACAGTTTTTATTTGCCAAATGACTGATTCCCACCTGTTCCATAGATTCTTTTGCAATCCGATAATCTTCTTTTGCAGGCTGTGCAAAAACACCAAGTCTGGCAGAACGCCCCATAAGAACCATTTCCAGTGCAGTATATGACAGTGCAGTAGCCTTAGACTGCGGTACATACGCAATTTTACTCCACAGTTCGGCTGGTTTTATTTTATTTAACGGAATACCATCAAGTAATGTTACCCCGTCATTCCATTTCAAAAGTCCCATCATACACTTTAAGAGTGTTGTCTTTCCAACACCATTTGGTCCAAGTATTGTCAATACTTCCTTTTCCTTCAGCGAAAAATTGATATCGTTAAGAATTTTTCTCTCACCATAACCAAACTGACCATTTTCAACAGAAAATATCATAACTTTGCACCTCCTGTCTTCTTCAAAAGCAGTACAAAGAATGGTGCTCCTATCAGTGCTGTTAAAATGGAAACC
The DNA here is from genome assembly GCA_964390325.1 of uncultured Roseburia sp. GTDB lineage: Bacteria > Bacillota > Clostridia > Lachnospirales > Lachnospiraceae > Roseburia. The sequence continues at coordinate 2,997 of CAYMHX010000067.1, forward strand.
GGTATTTCCGCAGCTGTTGCCGCACGGGCAATCGTATCAATTACAATCATAAATGTTGCACCAATACAAACTCCTGCCGGTACCAACCGCCGATTGTCACTTCCATATATCATTCTTGCCATATGCGGCACAAGAAGACCTACCCAGCCAACCTGTCCACACATAGAAACACAGGATGCCGTTACCATCGTAGCAGCCACCATAACCATGAATCGAAGATTTTTCAAATTAACTCCTAATGATTTTGCTTCGTCTTCCTGTAAAGATAAAATATTCAAACGCCAGCGCAATGCAAAAATTATAAGAACACCAACGATAATAAATGGTGCACCTATCATAAGACTTTTTGATGTTGCACTGGACATACTTCCCATAAGCCAGTATGTAATAGCCGGCAGATCTTCCTCAGGGTCTGCTACATATTTTACCAGTGATACAAGTGCCTGAAAAATAGACGATACAACCATACCGGAAAGTACAACCATAATCATACTGCTTTTCCCATTCATTCTGCTTATAGCAATGGTTATGAGCAATGATATTAATCCAAATACTAATGCCATAAGCTGTACAATCACCATATTATCAAAAAAGAGCAATGCCAGTACTGCACCAAATGATGCACCTGTCGCAACACCTAGCGTATCGGGTGTTGCTAACGGATTTGCAAATAATGCCTGAAAAGACGTACCTGCCACAGCAAGTCCTGCCCCTGCAAACAACGCAAGCATAAGACGCGGAAGTCTTACATTAAAAATTACTGAATAAACGGTATCTTCTACTACTCCGCCGCTAAGCTGTGTATACAGTACATTTATTGTTTCGGAAAGAGAAATTTCATATCTTCCAAATCCCAGACAAAAAAACAGCGCGATAATAGGTGATACTGCTAATATGATACTAATAAAAGGCAAATATTTTTTATTCATTCTTATGCCCCTGCTGCTTCACGAACCGGATTAAATATCTTTTCAAGGTCTTCCTCTGTAAGGTCTACATCATAAAAACGCTTAAAATACTTAACTGTTTCTTCTTCCATATCGATATCTTCAAAAAGATCCGGATGATTAATTTTTGCAAGCCACATCAACATAAGCGGTGTATCAGATGATGGCGGATACCAGCGATACATGCCAAGTGGGCATTTATATACTTCACCTTCCCGAACAGCCTTTACTACACTCCAGTCATGCCCTTCAATTGCATTGTTATATAAATCTTCTGAAAGGTATGGTACAAAGTTTGTAATAAAAATCTTATCCGGATTCCACTCATAAATCTGTTCCATATTTACTTCCGGGCTTCCTTCTAATTCACTCGCCACGTTAACAGAACCTGTTGCTTCTGACCACCACTGGCCAAAATGTGTTCCTGCTGTTGTAATTACGCCATTTGAATATTTATAAAGCCATAAAACTCTTGGCATATCTTCTTGTGCAACACCTTCTAATCTTCCCTGAATCATATCGTATACTTCTCTGCCGTATTCTACGATACCTTCCGCTTTATCCTGCTGGTTAAGAACTTCACCTAAGAGCTGTACCCATGCCTCAAAAGTTTCAATTGAGTTTGAACCCCACTGTGTTGTTGAGAAGCAAACTGCAGGAATACCTGCTGCTGAAAGCTTTTCATATTCGTCGCCTGTTCCCTGACGATAAAATACAACATCCGGATCTAATGCAAGCAATTCTTCAATGTTTACTTCACTTCCGTTCATAAATCCGGTATAAACATCTGCAAGTCCCGGAATTACATCTACAAGCAGTGAATTTTCTGCTGCTGCCATAGAGGATGGGCTGATACCTACCAGTCTTTCTGCCGAACCATCAAACAGGCAGTATACAGATGGCAAAGGTGTAATTGTTGTAATAGCAATACGGTTAATCTCTGTTGGAATTTCAACTTCATTTCCCGCATGGTCAACAATAATTCTTGTTGCTGATTCTTCTGCTGTCTCCGCTTCTGTTGTTTCAGCCACCTGTTCCTCTGTGTTTGTTTTTTCTGTGTTTGTTTCTTCTGCCTTCTGTGTACCGCCACAACCGGCAAACATACTGATGCACATAACGGATGCCATTAATACGCACAGCAATTTTTTCATTTTCATTGTATTATTCCCTTTCTTTATTTTTTAAATTTCTCTGTCCCTTTTTGAAAATAATCATTAAAGTTTTCTCCCATTATGATTGCTGTTTCATGCACGCAAACCTTGCTTGATACTGCATACTGGGCATTTTTCAAAAACTTTACTTCTTTCTCCTCTTTCAAAAGCTGTTTCATAAATGGGTCTGCAATAATTACTTTATAACATTCTTTATTCAGCTCTTCTTTGATAAGGCGTTCTGAAGAAAGATTTTTATCCTGTGCAAGTGCCAGTTTCCGCTCCATTCCGAATATACAGCCTACTGTCACTTTTTCTATACCAAAATCCTCTTTCAAAGCAGCGCGGATCGCATTGCTCTGTACTTGTTCTCCAATTATCAAAACCTCAGCTTCTTCTGCTTCCATTCCTTTCATAATATAAGATTCTTTTGTTTCTATTACTTTTTCGAGCTGCTTAAAATATGCTTCTTCTGCCTTTGTACCAGCCGGAAGACCACACAAGTATGGAATTCCATATACTCTTTTCATATATTCAGCGATAAGATAACCTGCCCTTGATACCGCGAGATTCACCTCAGCAGATGCTGCTTTTTTTAGCTGTCCAAGCGTATATCCCATTGAAAGGCTTGCTGTAATGGAATATCCCTTTTCTTCAATCATATTCTTTAGAATATCAATGTTTTCTCCATTGCCAAAATCCAATGGTGTTGCACCCACAATATTTACAGTTCCTTTTTCTGTTTCCATCTTAGGTGCAAATTTTTTCAAAAGAGAAATCGTGGCCATTGACACACCTTTGTCATAGTATGCTGTACCGGTTGTATCAAAACCAAGACTTGGAATTCCTGTTCTTTCTTCAATGTCTGCCGCTATCCCCACAAGGTCGCTTCCTATGACCATAGGTACCGGACTTCCCACTAAAGCCATAAGGTCAGGTTTTAAATCTTCTGCTGCATGCAGCATTTTTTTTATTAATTGTTCATCATTTCCTAAAACTGCATCTATTTCCCGAAGTCCTGAACAAAAGATAGGGGATTTTGAACCATACCAGCGAGGCTCATCATACCCTGTATAGTTGCCTGTACATCCTGAAGCATCGTGCATAGCAGTTACTGTATTAAGATCAAACAATACTGATGATACACCCGAATAGTCAGGCGAAAATGGGGAAAGATAAATTGATAAAACTGCCATACTACACCACCAATCCATATTCATGAATCATTGCTCTCAGATCTATTTTTTGATCCAAAGCATGTTCCAGCTTATTCATTACACACACTACTCCGTGATATCCATACATTCCTTCATCTGCAAACATATCTACCACATAATCCGAACCGGCAAGATATGCACCATCAACACCGATTGCAATACTGTCTTTTACCCGTTTATCCTGAAGAACTGCTTTATGATGCTGCGACTGCATGATTTCAACCTCAGGATGCTCATTGATAAGCCACTCCATGTTTGCCTTGTCAATTTTAATACAATCCTGTGTCTGAACACGAATCACGTTAAATCCGTATTCCAGCAATGCACGTGCCATGTCAAAAGCACGGACTACCGCAGATGCATCCACTATAATAGGCATGCTTCCTACTGCTGCTAAAGCTCTGTCAATTACTTCCTGTGTATGCTTTTCATATATTTCAATATCAAAATCGTCTGACATTTCTTTACTCAGCCATTTTGCCATACCTTCATAATTCTGGCGGATTTCCTCCATACGATATGTAACAGGCTGAAAAATGAATGGTTTTCCATGCTTCTTTTCCATCTGCGCTGCTGCCTGTCTGCCAGCCGGTGCAAGTACAATATTAAACTGACTTTTTGCCATATTCTGATAGCCTTCAAATGTATCATACAAAGAAATATGACGAAGTTCTCCATATCCTAAAGCTTTTAAAAACTCATGTATTTCACTTTCCTGTGACACAGCAGCAAGACTGCCAATGGTATTTACACCCATATCAAGTTCGTTTTGCTTATCAAGAAGACTGTACATATTATTCTGAATGGATATCGGCGGCGGTAATTTTCCACCAAGTGATATTGGATTCATGTGACAGCTTCTGAATTTTATATCAGGATATTTTTCTGATAATGCAGTATTTAGTGCTTCATGATCCGTACCAATAAGGTCATCCAAACAGCTTACAAAAATAAGAATTACCTTTGGTCTTTTTGGCAAAACTTCGATAAGATCATCCACAGCAGGTATGATTGCATCATCATAACCTTCTATAATATCCGCCTGATCCAAATAAAGATAAAACAACCGATCTTTAAATCCCTGTTTTACAGCCGCTATGGAACCATGACGGCCACAGGCAAAGGGACATACAAAAAGCTCGACTGCTTCCGGAACAAGCATGCCTGTACGTACAATTCCTCGTCCACCGTTTGCAGGCGATGAATAATGAAGTGTATCTTCAAACCTACATGCCAAGCTCTATCACCTCCAGTACTTTCTTAGCCAAATCCATATATTCAGCTGCCATTTCACTTTCCGGAAGTGCTTCAATTACTGTTTTTCCATCATTTTCAGCAATCTGAACTGCTCCATCTCTAGGTACAATTTTAATAACCTTTGTATGATTTTCTTCTGCAGCTTTCTGCACTAATTCTATCTCATTTTCAACATTTCTCGAATTTTGTATAAACCCTGCAAGTTTGGCATATCCGCGTTTTCCAAAATTTTCAATCGCATGTGCAATATTTGTTGCTGCAAACATTGCCATCATTTCACCGGACGTTACAATCAATACATAATCTGCATATCCGCCTCTTATCGGCATTGCAAATCCTCCACAGACAACGTCACCTAAAACATCATACAGTACAATATCCGGTTCATATATTTCATACGCACCAAGTTCTTCAAGCTTTTCGAATGCAGTAATAATTCCTCTTCCTGCACAGCCAATCCCTGGTGTAGGTCCTCCTGCCTCTACACATAAAACATCATTATACCCATGGAACACAATATCTTCCAATTCTATGGCATCTGTACCTCTTTCTTTTATCTGTTCTAAAACAGTAGGTATTTTTTGTCCGTTCATTAAATTTTTTGTCGAATCAGATTTTGGATCACAGCCAATCTGCATAACCTTATATCCCAATGTACTTAATGCCGCAGACAGGTTGGATGTGGTTGTTGACTTGCCAATCCCGCCTTTGCCATAAATGGCAATCTTTTTCATATAAATAAATACGCTCCTTTCATAAATATCTTTCCATAGGTTAGTCCAAACTAACCTATGGGTTTAAATATAAGTACTTTTGCAAGTACCGAAATGATTCTAACAAAAAAATGATGCTCTCTCCACTCCAAAAAAATAATTTTGGCTCCATTTGGTTAGTTTCTTCAAACTTTTGTTAGTTTTTATATATGATATTCTTTCCTATATTGCATTGGCGTAACTCCCATAACACTGCGGAATGCACTTGCAAATTTACTGGCATTTTCATAGCCAAACTGTCCTGCAATATCAAAAACAGTCCTGTCTGTCTGCTGTAATAGCCTTGCTGCCTCGTGCATCCGCTGTCTTCGCACATAGGAAGATACTGTTATTCCATATATGCCATGAAAGCTGCTTTTTATCCAAGAGACGGATACTCCAAAATGTTCTGCCAATTCTGCCATCGTAACATTCTTTTCTATATGTTCCGTTAAATAATGGCATACTTCTTTTGCAAGTGCTGCCTGCTTTTTTGAAATAGAACGCTGCTCTAATCTGTTTTCTTCCGGTTTCCACCTGTCCAAAAAGAGAAATAGCTCCAATGTTTTTACTTTCAGATACCCCTTTCTCATATCTCCCAACATTTCATACAACTCGGAAAAAATATGTTCCACCGCAGGTAAGTGGCGCATTGCAAAAAAGAAATTCTCTTCTAAGTGATATTTTTCTGCCAATCCAGCAGGTGCCACATCTACATGCTCTAAAATACTGGAAAGACATTCCGGACATTTTTCTAAATCAACCTGAATTGTAATTCCATAATAATGGCTGGTTGGGAAAACATCTTCTCTTACATATTCTCCCATCTTATGAATGCAAATGTCTCCGGGTGCCAGATAAAAATAATCCTCTCCCACCCGGCACTCTAAACGTCCCTCCCTGCAATGGTCAATCTCAAATATTTTCCTATGAGTATCCACAATTTCTGAAATACTGCGTGATACATGTACATCATTATAAATCAAATCAATCCCCGGAAATACGCTATAACTTATTATAGAAATTTCCCCTTCTTCATCTCTAAGCCGAAATAACGTTCCATCATCATCCAGATGTACCACTTCTGTATTTGTGCCAAACTCCGGCATTTGCCATTTTTTATCATTCATTTTAAAACCTCTATTCTGCTGCCTTGAGAGCTTCCACCATATCAATCTTTTTATTTTTTGCAGCAACTGCCCAGCCTACAACAAGAAATACTCCAAACGTCACTATAATACTGACAGAATATGTCAATACACCAATTACAAGACTCAAAAAGTACTGAATAATTATGATATAAAAATAACTCGAAAGTTAGTCGTGTCTAACTAACGAGTTATTTTACTCTTTCTCTAACAATTTGTCAAAGATTATTCACTAAAAAATACTGCTTCACTATCTTTTCACATTAAATGCGCCCATTCCCGGATAAACAGCACTTTCCCCTAACGCTTCTTCAATGCGAAGCAGCTGATTATACTTCGCTACACGTTCTGAACGGCTAGGTGCACCTGTCTTAATCTGGCATGTATTTAATGCCACAGCTAAATCTGCAATTGTTGTGTCAGCAGTTTCACCGGAACGATGTGAGGAAACAGCTGTATATCCTGCCTTATGAGCCATTTTAATCGCTTCCAATGTCTCAGATACAGAACCAATCTGATTCAGCTTAATTAAAATACAGTTTCCGCATCCCATTTCGATACCTTTGCTTAAACGTTCTGTATTTGTAACAAACAAATCATCGCCTACAAGCTGTACCTTATCTCCAAGTTCCTCTGTAAGCTTTTTCCAGCCATCCCAATCTTCTTCATCCAATGCATCTTCAATAGAAATAATCGGATATTTTTCTACAAGATTCTTCCAATGTGCAATCAGCTCTTCTGAAGTAAATTTTGTTCCCGCCTTAGGAAGTACATATTCTCCCTTTGCTGCTCCTTTCCATTCACTGGATGCTGCATCCATGGCAATCATAAAGTCCTTTCCCGGCTCATAGCCTGCATTTTTCACAGCCTCTAAAATATACTGAATTGCTTCTTCATCACTTGCAAGGTCAGGAGCAAATC
>CAYMHX010000068.1:0-10381 GCA_964390325.1 uncultured Roseburia sp.
GTATAATCCATACGAACCTCACAACCGATATTACCAACAACGGCATCTCCACAGTTGACACCAATACCAAATGCAACACTTCTGCCAAATCTCGCCTCAAATTTCTCTGCCAAGGCAACCGAACCTGCCTTCATATCCCAAGCAGCCTTTACAGCACGATAAATATAATCGTCCAAATCCAACGGTGCATTAAATACAGCCATTGTTGCATCTCCTACGAATTTATCTAACGTACCTGAATTATTAAAAATAGAAGCTGTTGTCAAGGAAAGATATTCATTTAAAATTTCTACAACTTCTTCCGGTTTTAAAATCTCTGACATCGTTGTAAATCCACGGATATCCACAAAAAGAACTGCAATGTGTCTTCGCTCTCCGCCTAATTCCACCTTGAAATCTTTTTTCTTACTGATTTCTTCTACAATCTGAGGTGCCATATACTGCTTAAATACACTAACAATCTGTCTTCTTCGTTTTACCTCTGCAATATAACCAATCGCCACCGAAGCAATATAACTGACAACAAGCATTAATGGAAGCACCAATATCGGCAAAATAAATCCTTTGTCAAAAGAAATTTTTGTTGTCAAAACTGAACAAACCACTAAAACTATCATACTAATTGTCGCTGGAATTACCTTTAATTTCTGTGCCACAAAGAAATAAATTCCTACGATTACAGAAGCAATCAATGCATATGCCAGTTTTGAAGTTTCCTGCTGTGTATTTCCATTTAATAACGCATCGGTAATATTCGCTTGAATTTCTACTCCATACATCTGTGAGCCATGTGAAATAGCTGGTGCATAAGAGTCCATTAAACCTGTTGCATAAGCACCTACAAAAACAATTCCATTGTTAAAAATTGCCGGATTTACCGTACCATTTAAAACATCACACAACGATATCACACTATATCCACCCGTCTGGCAGGCATAACGGAATGAAATTAAGCCATCTTTATCCATCTTCGGCAATTCAGGTTCTTGTCCTATACTTTCCATATATTTAAAATACGTCTGTGCTGCTAAACTAAAAAAAGTACCTTCTTCACATTCAGTCACAGCCTTAAATCTGCGGACATATCCATCTTTATCTACAACTGTATTGGCATATCCATAAGAAGCACTCATTTCTAATGCTTCAAACGGATAATCCACTTCATCTACATAAAAGGAATCAAATGTCACTTTTCCATTTTCATCCATTTCCGGATGCTCTTTAAACTGTAAATGAAATGCTGTTACCACATTTCCTGCCTCTTTACAAGTCGCAGCAAACTCTGCATCAATCTCCGGATTGGTTTCTTCTATGTACATAATATCGAATGTAATCACTTCTGGTCTTACATCCTCACTTTGATTTAAAACCTTTACTACTTCACTGGAAATATCCCTTCCCCACTGACTCATTGGACCATATTCTTGCAAAGTCTTATCATCAATTGCTAAAATAAAAATTCGATTATCTGCACCAGTTCCCGTTTGACACAGCTCATCCAGTAAAATCTTGTCCCAAGTATAAAAAAGATTCGTAAATAAAAGCAAAAATGTTACTAATACTGCCACAAAAGATGTTCCTAGACGTTTTATAATATCATTTTTCACAACAAATCCCCCTCGTATTCTAATACTATTAAAATACCACTTTTTTCTCTCTATGTGAACTACCCATTGTCTAAAGCCAAAGGGCTTCCTGCTTCAATGTTACTGTTCACACCTGAATCATGCTATTTCGATATCCGACAGTAAATGTCTGATAGCTCTGTGAACAGTAACCACTATTTTACTTATAAACAATCTCTTATTTTTTTAATTTGCATTTATATTTGTCAAATTTAACTTCTTAATTCTTTGTACCGCAATCTTATTCATCGTATAAGCAAAAAACACACCTATTACCCCAGAAATCAAACATGCTTCCATACTCGGCGTTCTGATATAATGTGTCGAAGCCACTTCAAGAACACGAATTACTACATATCCTAATGCCATTCCCACTAGCCATCCTAACAGAATCCCCATTCCTGTAAGGAAAATATTATCTCTAGAAACAAAGGCTTCTGTTTCTTTTAATGTAAAGCCATTAATTCGCATTACCGATAGTTCTTTCGCTTTTCGATTAATATACATCACATTCTGATTTAACATGACCAAAACTGCCATGATTCCTGCAAAAATCAAACATATGAATACTACCATATTCAGTCCATCATTCATTTTGATATACTCACTATTATCCCTTAAAGAAAGAAAGCCATCTACATCCTTCACTTTCTCATACAAGCCATCAATATTTCCTTTTAATAAAAATACACTGCTATCTGTTTCCTCGCCCATAATTTCTTCATAATACTCCTCAGACATTACAAATAGATTGTATCCAAGATAATGTTCGATAACTCCTGCCACAACAGCTTTTCTAGGACTTCCCTGTGCATCTGTAATTTCTAACACAGAACCTTCGTTTAGTTCATTGTTTTCTGCACACTTTAGAGAAATCAACATTCCTTCCTTGGCTATTTCTAACACTTCTCTTGTATCAGGGTCTTCCAATCGCATAAATTCTTTCAAGGCTTCTTCATCCGAAACGACAACCACATGAGCGCTTGACCAATTTCCATCTTCTTTTCGGTATAATTTTAATTTATCCTGAATTATAGTATATTCTATATTTTCTTCATCCAAAACTGCCTTAAAATCCTCCACATCGCCATTTTCGGTATCTATTACAAGACGATTTTCATAGAGGAAATACTTTTCAAATTGTAAAACAGGAGATTGCTTCATGGCAAGTAACATTGTAAAACTAATCACCAAAAGAAGAATACAGCCTGCAATCCCTACTACTGTAGTCATCATACGAGGCTTATCTCCCAATACATTCTTAATCATAGTACGAGTATATAATCGTATTTTTTTATAAAAACCTAGTTTTTCAAAGAAAAATGGTTTTTCCCGTTGTAATATTTCTCCACGAAGCAATTCATTTGCTGATAACGAAATTTCCTTTTTACACGCAGCATAAGAAGATGCCATAAAAATTCCTATGAAAAATAGGGATATGATAACTGCCTGCTCCCATGAAAAAGAAAGTGGTATATCACCCAGTAAAAACACATCTTCATAAATATTTAAACTCAATAATTGCACACTAAAAACTGCCGCTATAAACCCTTCTAAAACACCAAAAATTCCACAAATCAGACTATAGTTCATATAATGTTTCATAATTTCTGCTGATGTAAATCCCAAAGCCTTCTGCATACCTATTTGACTTCTTTGTTCGCTAATCATACGAGTAATTGCTGAATAACAGACTACAATGCTGACAACAACAAAAATTAATGCCATAGAATAGCTTAATCCATAAAGACCTTCTACCACAATCTCAATACTTCGAATATCTCCAATATCATTACGGATAGAAATCACCCATTCTTCTTTTTCCAAAGAATCAGCTTCCTCCTTGCTCTGCCTTAATTCTTCCCATCCTTCCTGTACTCGTTCCTCTGCTCTTTCGAACTCTTCCAACATTTTTACATAGTATTTTCCAACTCTTTCTAACCCCATTACCCTATCTTTAACTGCTTCTAAGTCTTCTGTCTCTTGACTCCATCCAAAGCTCATTAACAGCCAAGATTTTAACTGTGCGATACCATTATCATATTCTTTTAAGGTTTCTTCTGCCTCTATCAACTTCTTGTCTAAATTTTCACAAACTTGTTTATAACGAATATCTGCTCTTTCTTCTCCCAATAGTTCCAACTGCTTTTTAAAGAGATTTTCTGCTTCTTTATATTCCTCTGAGAAATAAAAATACTCATCCAGTTCATCATTTTTAATATAAGCTGTTGTATAATAATCACTATAGTAAGAAGTATCAAATGCTTCTTTCGGTAAAGCGATATAATAATATGCCGAACCAATTCCCTTATCACTAATACCTCTGCTATCCAAAGACACACCACAGCAAAAGGAAGGCTGATTGATAATTGCCGTTACTTCAAACGTATCCCTTTTTAACTCTCCATCATGTTCTACAACAATCGTATCACCAACTTTTATTCCTTCTTGTTCTGCCATCTTTTCTTCAATGGCTGCCTGTTTTTCAGATATCGGAAGTGTCCCTTCTAATACCACAGGTAAATTCATAGTATCCAGCAAAGAATGTACGGAAATGAGCAATTTTCCGGTCCCACTCTTTGTTTCTAAAAGACCTATGGTAGAATATCCTCCTTCTACTTCATCCACTCCTTCGAGTTGCGCAATTGCTTCTATATCCTCTGCTGTAATTCCATATACATTGGTAATTTCCAAAGACTGCAATTCATTTTCTACAAAATAGCGATTTGCCTGTTCTAAAATTGCCTTTGCTGCTGACTGCTCCCCTAAATAAATCGAAGTGCCTGTAGCTGCCATCAATGCCACTGCAAGAAACGATACAAAATTTTTTTTGATTGTCTTGAGTAAATAAACTTTCTGTGTTTTTTTCATTACCATACCAACTCCTTCGCACTTGCAGGACGATTATTTATCTTAATTTCTGATACAACACCTCCCTGCATACGAATGACTCTATTTGCCATCTTTGCAATTTCCTCATTATGCGTTACCATTAATAAAGTGGTTCCTGATTTGATAACATCTTCTAAAACGTTAAGTACCTCGATACTGGTCTCGTAGTCCAATGCGGCGGTAGGCTCATCTGCCAGAATTAATCGCGGACGTTTCACCAATGCTCTGGCAATAGACACTCTCTGCTGCTGACCTCCTGACATCTGTGCAGGATAGTTCTTTCTCTTTTCATATAAGCCTACACTCTTTAAAGCTTCTACAGCAGACATGGAATTGTCACTTAATTCTCCAATAAAATCCAAATTTTCTTCTGCTGTTAAGGTTGGCATCAAATTATACGCCTGAAAAATAAATCCAACCGCATTTCTTCTAAATTCTGTCAATTCCCCTTCACTTGCCCGTGCATAATCTTTACCATCAAAAATTACTGCACCTGTGCTTGGCTGTTCCATTCCTCCAATGATATTTAACATCGTGGACTTTCCACATCCCGACTCTCCTAAAATAACAAGAAATTCTCCTTCTCTGATATCTAAATTGACACCTTTTAATACTTGAACCTGCATTTCTCCCGTTCCAAATGTTTTTGTAACCTCACGCAAGGAAATCAGAATAGGTTTTTCCTCTACAAAGCCAAGATTTAATCCATTCTCATCTACTGCAATCGCAGTCAGCATCGCTAAAGTCTCAGATAATTCTACATCATCATCATCATACAAAGAACCATCTATCTTATTAATAATCTGAATACAGCCAATGACTTCATACTTATTCATCAACGGCACACAAATCATACTTTTGGTCACAAATCCCGTTTTCTTATCAAAACGTCCTGCCCATCTTTTATCACTTTGACAATCTTTTACAACTGTAGTTTTTCCATTTTCTACTACGGCACCTGCAATTCCTTCTCCTGTCGCAAGACTTAAACCCGTTAAATCTCCTCCGCCAATCCAAAACGAAGGATAAATTCTGCCATCTCCCGCTTTATTATAAAACCAAATCGTTCCTGCTTCTGCACCTACTGCTTTGACAACCATTCCTAAACTAATTCTCAAAGCTTCCTCAAGAGATACTGCTTCCTGTAACAGTCTTGTAATTTCCCAGACCACCTGTGTATAATTAATTTTATTCATTTTTTATACTCCATTCTCTATCGCCCTATCTATTTTTGATTTTATTGTCTGCAATCAACATCTTTCCATTATAGGTACTAATCGTAATTAATCTTTGTGAAGTCGCAATACGTGGAGCTACCGGGATAATTTTTGTAATTTTAAATCCTTCATACTCAGCAGGAATTTTCACTACTCCTAAGTTTGTAACCCCTAACTGTATCCCCGTATCTCCATACAAACCTAAAACACGTCTCATAACGTCAGCAACAGCACTTTCATATCCCAACCAATGCTGGATATAAGCTGCGTCTAAAAGTGTTGGTTCTGTTAATGCCATAAACTGTGGAATATAATAAACTTTCTTATCATTTTGATATTCTTTTTTGATTGCCTTATCTATTATGACAAGATTTTCTTCAAATGTCTTATTTGTATTATACTTGGTTATCACACCTACACTGCTCACCATACAAGAAACACTACGGTCTTCTCCACGTATACTTATAGGTATTCCTAATCTTTCATATTCAGGATATTTTTGCAGCAATTTTGTAACTATATAACCATTTACAGTCACATTGTATTTTTTACATACTTCCTTTATCTGTTCTAAATCACTGCCTTCGATTTCTTTGAAATCAATTTCTGTTTCTTTATCCTTCCAAAATTCCTCATGTACTTTATAATAATCTTCCCATGTAAAAACCTTTCTCTCTGTTGCCCATTTCTGATTACATTTTTTTAACCCAAGCTTCTGGACAAAATTCAAATTACCTCTGTTAATAACTCCTTCTTTCGTCATAACCGTAGAAGTTCTATAAGCCACTGGTTTTCCCTGCAGATTACTTAAAATATCCTCTACCAACATAAAAATTCCATTTCCATCACAAGTGATATGATGTACCATAAGATAAATATCTGTCTGTTTTCCTCTTGGAATAATAAATGTTCGAATTAATTCCCCTTCATCTATATGGAATGGTTTACGTTCATTCTCATGCAGAATTTCCAACCAATCTCTATTATCTTCTAATACCTTACAGCCTGTTTTATCCATTTCTTCCATATACAGATTACCCTGCTCATCTAATACAGCTTTTGACATTGTCATCTGATTTTGGGTATAAGCCTTCTTTACTGCTTCACATAATTCTTCCTTATTTATATCTCCTTCTATTGTTACAACCATTGACATATAAATATTGGGGTCAAATAAAAAAGTTCTTTCAAATAACATTTCTACTCTTGTCTTCATACCAATTTTTTTAACTCCTTTGTTATCTATCTACTCTTTATTTTTTCATAACTATTCAGTACCTTTATAGTTACAATGTGACCCACTCTGAATAATTAGTAGCTATAAATCATACTTTAGTTCTGCTGTTTCATAAAAGCCTCTATTCTATCTGCTACATTTTTTCTTAAATTCTCGTAATAAAAGCTATAATCCTGTAAATGAAAACTTCCTTCACCAAAGTATTCCTCCACAAGTTCTTTCATTTCCGATGTATTTTCAACACTTGTACAGATAACCACACCTCTTTCAGTATCTACCTGTGCATCTGCACTTCCTTTTATAATATTTCCATTATTATCTACTGAACCTAGATTTTCCTCTATACTTGCGTAAGTATCATCCAATTTCCAATTAATCGGATTAATCGAGATAGCACCCTCTTTTACAACACAGTTCCCTTTATTCTGAGGTGCTTCTGTATTATAAGAAATTATAACGCCTGTATCATCTGCTCTCTCAGCAAATTTTAAATGTGAATTTTTTGCCAAATATTCCTCTGTAATAGAATATCCTATAATATACGCAGCCACCATTCGTTCCAAATATTCTGAATGTTCTTTCATATAATCTTCTAAAACCACCTCAAACCATACAGATCCTTGAGAATGCCCTGCAAAAATAAAAGGTCTTCCCTCATTCAAATTTTCAAAATAATAATCCAGCATATTGTAAATATCTTGTGAAGCAATATAGGGCAGAGCCTCTGGACTGTGTTCTATCACATTCAATAAACCACTTACCGTAAACTGCCGATAATAAGGTACATATATATTACAACTTTCCTCAAATAAACTTACCTGAGAAGAAGAATAATAAGCTGCCAGCATTCTCATACCCACATCTTCTATATCTGCAATATCCTCTTCCACTGCTTTTATAATACCATAAGCCGAAGGATAGAGATAAATGACATCTACCAGTTTTGTATTTTCCTCTGGCAAAAACATCCAATTGTCTGCTTTGGAATAATCTATCTTGTTTTTGAACTTTTCAATACCTTTTATATCGGCTATCTCATCTGGAATTTCTTCTTCGGCTTCCTTTCTTTCTTCCTGTAATGTTTTCGTTTCAATTTCCTCATCCTTTTTGACACTACAGCCAACAACAAGTCCACATGATAGCATTAATAAAATAAAACATACGAAAATTCTTCTTTTCATAAAATCCCCCTTTCCACAAATATATTACTATTCACACCTAAATTATAATAAAAAAAGTGTAACTATTCAGTCCCCTCTTAGTTACGATGCAAAAATCCATTAAAAATTGCCTTCGGCAATGGGATTTTTGCACTCTTGAATCATTTTCTCACGGTCTGTGCAGTAAATGCACAGACCTACTGAATAGTTACATTTTTTGTAACTGTTCAGTACCTTCCAGTTACGATGCAAAAATCCATTAAAAATTGCCTTCGGCAATGGGATTTTTGCACACTTGAATCACTTTCTCACGGACTATGCAGTAAATGCACAGCCCTACTGAATAGTTACAATACTTCTTATTACAAACATTTCTTATTTTCTTCCACAGCACTGTTTATACTTCTTTCCGCTTCCACATGGACATGGGTCATTTGGATAAATTTTTACTGTTTCTCGCTTCTTTGGTCCTTTTACAGCTGTATCATCTTTATTTGTTCCTGTTACTTTTGCCACTTCTTCACGCTCTAATTTCTGCTCAATCTTCACATGATAAAGAAGACGAATGGTATCTTCCTGAATCGCTGCAATTAATTCATCAAACATATCATAACCGGACATCTTATACTCTACCAATGGGTCTTTCTGTCCATACGCCTGTAAACCGATACCCTGTCGAAGCTGGTCCATATCATCAATATGGTCCATCCACTTACGGTCAATTACCTTTAATAGTACAACACGTTCCAATTCTCTAAACTGCTCCGGTTCCGGGAACTCTGTTTCTTTTTCTTCGTATAATTTTACTGCCTTTTCTTTCAAGTATTGCTTTAATTCTTTATTATTCTTAATGTCAGTAATACTTTCTTCTGTGATTTTTGGCAATGGAATCATCTTTCTAAGCAAAAGATTTAACTCTTTCAAATCCCATTCCGCCTTTGTGATTTCTGTCGAAATACAAGTATCTACGCTGGCTTCTACTCGGTCTGTAATCATCTTATAGATTACATCTCTCATGCTTTCTCCATTTAATACACGCAAACGTTCCGCATAAATAATTTCTCTTTGGTCATTCATTACTTGGTCATACTCTAACAAGTTCTTTCTGATACCAAAGTTATTGCTTTCAATCTTCTTCTGTGCCTTTTCAATGGTATTTGTCAGCATCTTATGCTCAATCTGCTCATTTTCCGGAATATGCAGTTTATTAAAGGTTTCAATCAATGCTTCTGAACCAAACAAACGCATCAAATCATCTTCCAAAGAAAGGAAGAACTGCGATTCACCAGGGTCTCCCTGACGACCGGAACGTCCTCTTAACTGATTATCAATACGTCTGGATTCGTGACGTTCTGTACCAATAATTTTCAAACCGCCTGCTGCCTTTGCTTCGTCATCTAACTTAATATCCGTACCACGACCTGCCATATTCGTTGCAATTGTAACTGCTCCCGTCTGACCTGCCGCCGCTACAATTTCCGCTTCCATTTCATGGAATTTTGCATTTAATACAGTATGTGGTATTCCTGCTCTTTTTAACATGGTACTTAAAAGCTCAGAAGTATCAATATTAATGGTACCAACTAAAACAGGCTGTCCCTTTTCATGTGCTTCTTTTACAGACTGTACCACTGCAAAGTATTTTTCCTTCTTTGTCTTATATACAACGTCATTTAAGTCCTTTCTCTGCACTGGTCTGTTGGTTGGAATTTCGATAACATCCATTCCATAAATATCACGAAATTCTTCTTCTTCTGTCAAAGCCGTACCTGTCATACCTGCTTTTTTGTCAAATTTATTAAAGAAGTTCTGGAAGGTAATCGTAGCAAGTGTCTTGCTTTCCCTCTTAACTTTTACATGCTCTTTTGCTTCAATCGCCTGATGTAATCCGTCTGAATAACGGCGGCCTGGCATAATACGTCCTGTAAACTCATCTACAATCATAACTTGGTCATCTTTTACCACATAATCCTGGTCTTTAAACATCAAATTATGTGCTCTTAAAGCAAGGATGATATTATGCTGGATTTCAAGGTTTTCTGCATCAGCAAGGTTTTCAATCTTAAAGAAATTCTCAACTTTTTTCACACCTTCCTGTGTCAGTGTAACAACCTTATCTTTTTCATTTACGATAAAGTCCCCTGTTTCTTCCTGCTCTACACCCATAATAACATCCATTTTAGAAATTTCTGCTACATCTTCGCCTCGCTTCATCTGGCGTGCAAGAATATCACAGGCTTCATATAACTT
>CAYMHX010000069.1:0-10328 GCA_964390325.1 uncultured Roseburia sp.
TTATACAGGGATGCTCGGATATGCAGGAATCGTATTAAAAGAAGGAATTACAGGGTTGCTAATAGGACTTGCTGCAAACATTTGTAATTCCATTATTTTATTTGCAGGAAATATTATAGATATGGATATTGGGTTATCTATGGCACAACAGTTTGACCCGGTCAATCGTACACAGGTAACGATTACAGGTAATTTATATTTTTATTTTATAATGATGCTTTTGGTTGTAACGGATATGCATCATGTAATTTTAAATTCTTTTGTAGATGCGTTTTCGTTGATACCGGTAAATGGACAGGTATTTGATTGGGAGAGTTTAGCGATGAGCTTTGTTACATATTTAACAGACTTGTTTGTAATAGCTTTTCGTATTATGCTTCCAGTATTTGCCTGTATTATGATATTAAACAGCATTTTGGGGATTATGGCGAAGGTTTCGCCACAGATGAATATGTTTGCAGTAGGTATGCAGATAAAAATATTAGTTGGTTTTTTGATTTTATTTTTAACAATTCAGTTATTACCAAGTATTGCAAATTTTATCTTTACAGAAATGCGAAAAATGATGGTACTTTTTGTAGAAGGAATGTATTAGCAAGTGAATCTGAAACATACAAATTTGTTTTTTGAAATTGAATTACAGTGGTTTGCCAAAGATGGAGAAGGCGGGGAGAAAACAGAACCTGCAACAGCTAAAAAATTAAGAGATGCAAGAGAAGAAGGTAAGGTAGCAAGAAGTAAAGAACTTACCGCAGCTTTTGACTTGATAGTATTATTTTTGGTTTTAAAGGTATTTATTTCATTTGTGGCAGAAAACTTATTAGATGTATTTTCTTATATATATAACTTAATGCCTGACTTTGTGGAACAAAATGCAAAAGATGTGTCAGGGCAGGCAGTGGGAAATTTAATATCGAATATGTTGTTGCAGATTGTGATTATCTGTGCACCGTTTTTTATTTTTGGCTTTGCAGTTACGTTAGTAATCACGATTTATCAGGTTGGATGGAAGGTTACCACAAAACCTATGATGCCGAAATTAGATAAATTTAATCCGATTAATGGATTTAAACGAATGTTTTCGTCAGAATCTTTATTTGAACTTTTGAAATCTATCTTAAAGATAGGTTTGATTGTTTATATTGCGTATAGTTGCATTAAAGATGAAGCAGATAATTTGTTTATTCTTTATGAGATACCATTAAAACAAGCGATTGTATTGACAGGAACGATTGTTTTAGATGCAGGATTGAAAATCAGTATTGCTTATTTGGTTATTGGTATCGCAGATTATATTTATCAAAAATATAAGTTCAGTGAAGACATGAAGATGACAAAACAGGAAGTCAAAGATGAATTTAAAAATACGGAAGGTAATCCGGAAATTAAAGGTCGTCAGCGGCAGAAGATGAGAGAAGTTTCGCAACGCCGTATGATGCAGGATGTTCCGAAAGCAGACGTTGTTATTACAAACCCGACGCATTATGCCGTAGCAATTAAATATGATGCAGAAACGGCAAAGGCACCGATAGTATTAGCAAAAGGAGAAGATTATCTTGCACAAAAAATTAAAGAGGCTGCAAGAGAACATCAGGTAGAAATTGTTGAAAATAAACCATTGGCAAGAATGCTTTATGCAAATGTAGATATAGGACAGGAAATTCCACCTGAATTATATCAGGCAGTGGCAGAAGTGCTTGCGATGGTATATAATACAAGACAATAGAAAATTACATGGTAATTTTCTATTGTATATAAATTCGTAACTATTCAGAGCAGTTCAGAACACTTGCTGTTTTGAACAAAAGAGTTACCATAATATAAAAATTTAGAAAATAGATAGGAGGAAAGTGCAGTGAAAAAAGCATATATAGGTGTTGCGTTATACTTGCTCGCAGCAATCGTCTTTTTTATTTTGCCAATTCCAAGCGGCTTGTTAGACGTGATGCTGGCACTGAACATTTCCATAGCGTTAATTATATTATTTAATGTGTTATTTGCGAAGGAAGTATTGGATATGTCCTTCTTCCCGACATTACTGTTGTTTACGACGATTTTTAGAATTTCGTTAAACGTTTCGTCGACGAAATTAATTCTTACCACAGGTGAACCTGGTAACGTGGTTGAAACTTTTGGTCAGTTTGTAGGTGGCGGTAATTTGGTCATTGGTGCAATTATTTTTATTGTATTAATTATAATTCAGTTTATTGTAATTAACAAAGGTTCTGAACGAGTAGCAGAAGTAACAGCCCGTTTTACTTTGGATGCAATGCCTGGTAAACAGATGGCGATTGATGCTGACTTAAATACAGGGGCAATTACAGAAAAAGAAGCAAGAGAGCGAAGAAATAAAATTCAGGCAGAATCAGCATTCTTTGGTTCTATGGATGGTGCGACAAAGTATGTAAAGGGAGATGCGACAGCAGGCTTGATTATTACTTTGATTAACTTGGTTGGTGGTACCATCATGGGTATTATTTATCAAGGAATGGAATTTGCAGAGGCAATTGAGCGTTATGGTATTTTAACGATTGGTGACGGACTTTGTTCACAGATTCCATCGCTTGTTATTTCTTTGGCAACAGGTATTTTGGTAACAAAATCGGCAGAAGATGATGATTTTGCATCGGAAATGATGGGACAGCTTTTTGGTACGCCAAAAGTTATGTATTTAGTAGGAGCAACGTTTGTCTTCCTTGGTATTGCAACACCGTTTAATACGCTTTTATTTGCAGCATTTGGTGTAGGTTTTATTGTACTTGGCAGAATGGTTGAAAAGAACAATCAGATTGAGAGCATTGAAGAAGAAATTACAGCATCTGAGGAGGAAGCAGAAGAAATCCGAAGACCGGAGAATGTGGTATCCTTGTTACAGGTTGACCCAATTGAGTTAGAATTTGGTTATGGTATTATTCCATTAGCCGATGTAAACCAAGGCGGTGACTTGCTTGACCGTGTAGTTATGATTAGAAGGCAGATTGCATTGGAATTGGGTACAGTTGTTCCGATTATTCGTCTTCGTGATAATATTCAGTTGAATCCAAACCAATATATTATTAAAATAAAAGGAATACAGGTAACAGAAGGAGAGATTCTGTTTGACCATTATATGGCTATGAATCCGGGATATGTGGAGGAAGAAATTACAGGTATTCCAACCTTTGAGCCTTCTTTCCATCTTCCGGCAATTTGGATTACAGAAAGCCAGAGAGAGCGTGCAGAGAGTCTGGGTTATACAGTAGTAGACCCGCCGTCTATTATTGCAACACATTTAACAGAAGTAATCCGTACGCATATTGCAGAGCTTTTGACAAGACAGGATGTACAAAACCTTGTAAACAACTTAAAAGAAACAAATCCTGTACTGGTGGACGAATTAATTCCAAAACTTTTGGGATTGGGAGATGTGCAGAAAGTATTACAGAATTTGCTTAATGAAGGAATTTCTATTAGAGACTTACTGTCTATTTTTGAAACATTGGCAGACCATGCAGGAGCGACAAGGGATACAGATGTATTGACGGAATATACCCGTCAAAGTTTAAAACGTGCAATTTCCAGTAAGTTTTTCCCGGCGAATGAAACTACCAGTGTTATTACGGTAGACCCGAAGATTGAGCAGGAGATTATGGCATCTGTAAAACAGACAGAACAGGGAGCATATTTGACACTAGACCCTGAAAAGACAAGAAATATTATGAGTTCTTTAGAAATAGAGGTAGCAAAGTTAGAGAAGATGGGGCGAAGTGCAATTGTCATTACCTCTCCAATTGTGCGTATGTATTTTAAGAAGCTTACAGAAGATTATTTTAAAGATTTAATTGTTGTATCTTACAATGAGATAGAATCAAATATTGAATTACAATCAGTGGGGATGGTGACCGCATAAATGACCATTAAAAAATTTATAGGAAAGACTCAGGAGGAAGCAATTGCAAAGGCCAAAGAAGAATTTGGTGAAACTGCAGTTGTAATGAATGTAAAAGAGATAAAGCCAACAGGTTTTTTCAGTTTTTTTAAAAGTGTAACATATGAAGTAACGGCTGCGATAGAAGAAAAGGATAAATTTATTAATCTTGCAGCGGATGAAAAAATCATAATTCCAGTACAACAAACAGTGCACACTGTTGCACCACAGGTACAGCAGACGGTATCTTCGCCTAGATATAATGATATTGCAACAGAAAAACCAAAGTCTTTACAATCCGCACAATCAATGGATTTTTCCAATGCAAATCTAATGAATGGCAGAGATGAGATAGAGAGAAAGTTAGATAATCTTTCAAATATTTTAGAAAAAAAACTTTCAGCAGAAGAAAACAGAGGCAGTGAAATACCAGAGAGCAGTGTACAGGATTTAGAGAGCTTTAAGTTTATGAAGATGCTGTATCGTACTTTATTGGATAATGAAGTGAATGAGAAATATGTCAATCAAATTTTGGATGAAGCAGAGAAAATGGCTAATTTTAACACGAGTGTAGAGGCTGTTTTGTCAAATGTATACCAAAAAATGATTTTAAAATTTGGAGAATCCTGCACTATTGCAATGGAAGGAAAAAAGCCGAAGGTAATCTTTTTTATCGGACCTACCGGAGTAGGAAAAACAACTACGGTTGCAAAAATTGCATCAAAATATAAGGTTGAAGAAGAAAGAAAAGTGGCATTTGTAACGGCTGATACTTATCGAATTGCTGCAACGGAACAGCTTCGTATTTATGCAAATATTTTAGACGCACCGATGAGTATTGTTTATAGTGCCGAGGAACTCAATCAGGCAGTTGAAAAATATAGTGATTATGAATTAATTTTTGTTGATACAGCAGGTTTTTCGCATATTAATGAAGTACAGCGTGCAGATATTAAGAAATTAATTGATGGTTTAAATCCACAGTATGATAAAGAAGTATTTTTAGTATTAAGTGCAACGACAAAATATAAGGATTTATTGGAAATTGTGGATTCTTATCAGGAAATAGCAGAATATAAATTAATTTTTACAAAATTAGATGAAACCTCATCTTATGGCAATTTATTAAATATCCGTTTATATTCCGGTGCAGATTTGGCATATATGACAACGGGTCAGAATGTTCCGGATGATATTGAGGAATTTAATTCGCAAAGAATAGTAAAACAGTTGCTTGGAGGCAAATAAATTATGGACCAGGCTCAACAGCTTAGAAATGTAATTAAGAAACAGAATCAAAAAGTAGTGCCAAAAACAGCTAGAGTCATTACTGTAACCAGTGGAAAAGGGGGCGTTGGAAAATCAAACCTTTCTGTAAATCTTGCAATTCAGTTTCGTAAGATGGGAAAGAAGGTTTTGATATTTGATGCAGATTTTGGGCTGGCAAATGTAGAGGTAATGTTTGGTGCAATTCCAAAGCATAATCTCAGTGATTTAATATATCGAGGAAAAGATATTAGTGAAATCGTAACGGAAGGACCAATGGGGATTGGCTTTGTTTCAGGCGGTTCAGGAATATTGGGATTAAATAATTTATCCAAAGAACAAATCGTTTATCTGGTAAAATGTTTAGAAAAACTGGGAACAATGGCAGATATTATTATTGTAGATACAGGTGCAGGAGTTTCAGATAGTGTTATGGAATTTGTATTAACAAGTCCGGAAGTACTTTTAGTATCTACGCCAGACCCGACATCTTTGACAGATTCTTATTCCCTGTTAAAAGCATTGTATCACCATCCGGATTTTATAAAAAAGGATTCACAGATATATGTGGTATGTAATCGAGTGACAAATGTAAGAGAAGGGAAAATGCTTTTTGATAAACTCAATTCTGTGGTAAAGCAGTTTTTAGATGGAGATATTGAATATCTTGGTGCAGTACCACAGGATGCTGCATTAGAGAAAGCAGTACGTCAGCAGAAACCGGTATCGTTGTGCAGTCCGTCTTCTAAATCGGCAGAGTCTTTTGAAGCGATTGCAAAGAAGATTTTAAATGAAACAGATACATCAGTAACAACAAAATGGGGTATTACGAAGATTATTAATAAATTTATGAATAAGGATAAGTGAGGGGTTGTGTATGGCAGTTTCAAGTGTAATTCGTATTGGCGATAAGATTGATATTAAAGTTGAACAACGGGTAGAAAAAGATGGGAAGTTAGAGTATGTGCCATCTGTATATAATAGTCAGGTTTTGGACATAAAAGGGGATGGCAAGTTTGAAGCATCAATGCCGATTGAAAAAGGAAAAGTAATTGTTCTTCCTTTAAATATGCGTTTTGAAATAGTATTTAATACACAAAGTGGTAATGTATACAAGAGTGTTGCAGTTGTTACAGAACGTTATAGAGCGGAAGGACGCTATATGATGGAACTGCAATTAAAAAAGGGGTTAGAAAAAATTCAGCGGAGAGAATTTTTCAGATATCCATGTTTGATAGAGTTTGATTTTTTTATTTTACAAGAATATCAGAAAGAAAAGTCAGCTGAAGAATTATATATGGAATTTATGGAAGGAAGACTTGCAGAAGTATGCCATGGAATGACAACAGACCTTAGTGGAGGTGGGATGAGATTTTCTTCATCATATGAATTGGATAAAAACAGTAAAATTTTTATCGTATTATATTTACAAAATGAAGTTATAAATCGTGATTTTTATATGATTGCAGATGTAGTTACCTGTAAATCGGCAAATATAATTGGAAAAGTAGCATATGAAAGTCGTGTAAAATTTGTAATAGAAGATGATGAAATGCGTGAAGATATCATTCGTTTTATTTTTGAAGAAGAAAGAAGACGCCGTAAAAGATAGCAAGAAAGAGAATGGTTAGTGGATATGAAGAAAAATATTTTAGTGGTTGATGATTCTGCACTCATGAGAAGGGTTATCTGTGATATAATTAATACAGATAGTACATTTCAAGCAACGGATGTATGTAGGGACGGACTTGAAGCATATGAAAAATTAAAGAAGAACAAATATGATGGTGTAGTTCTTGATATTAATATGCCGAAGATGAATGGATTAGAGCTTTTGGAACGTTTGCAGAAGGAAAAGATTAAAGCAACGGTTATCATGGTTAGTACCATGACAACAAAGGATGCAGAGGTTACAATTCTTGCGTTAGAACTAGGTGCAATTGATTTTGTTACAAAACCGGATAATGTTATTGAAGCAAAAGGTGATGCGTTTAAAAAGAAATTGTTGGATGTTTTAAAAGCTGTTTTAAAAACAGAACAGTTTAGAAGAAGTACATTTTCATCAAGCAGAACTTCTGGCTTGACAGCAACAGCAAGACCGACGGCAACAACAAGAGGTACTGTAAGACCAACCGTATCGGTTGCACCAGCGAAACCAACAACCAGACCGGCAGTAAATAACATAAAAGGTCATAATAAAGTTGTAGCACTTGCCTGTTCGACAGGTGGTCCAAAAGCATTACAGAGTGTGATTCCGTTTTTACCAAAAAATTTAGATGCACCAGTGGTATTAGTACAGCATATGCCGGCAGGATTTACAAAATCAATGGCAGAAAGACTAAATGAAACCAGTCAAATTAAAGTAAAAGAAGCAGCAGAAGGTGACGTTTTACAAAAAGGTGTTGTATATGTAGCCCCAGGCGGTAAGCATATGGAAGTTAAGAAGACAGCAGGCGGTCATGCAATTGCGTTAAACAATATGCCTGCAATTGGCGGATTAAGACCATGTGCAGATATTACTTATGATTCTTTGAAACAGAGTGGATTTGACCAAGTGGTTTGCGTTGTTTTGACAGGAATGGGTGCGGATGGAACAAAGGGTATTCTTTCTCTCGAAAAGTCAAAGCCGATTTATGTTATTTCACAAGATGCGGAAACTTGCGTGGTATATGGAATGCCAAAAGCGATTGCAGAAGCAGGTGTGGTAAATGAAGTAGTCCCGTTAGATAAAGTTGCAGCAACAATCACGAAAAATGTGGGGGTAAGATAATTATGGATGTAAGCCAATATCTTGAGATTTTTATTGATGAAACCAGTGAACATGTGCAGACTTTAAGTGATTGTATCATGGTTTTAGAAAAAGAACCTGATAATAAAGATACAATTAACGAAGTATTCCGTGCAGCACATTCTTTAAAGGGAATGGCTGGTACAATGGGATTTAAGCGTATGCAGCATTTAACGCACGATATGGAAAATGTTTTCCAGGAAGTGAGAAGTGATAAAATTCAGGTTGACAGTGCAATGATTGACCTGTTATTCAAATGTCTTGATGCAATTGATGGTTATTTGAATAATGTAAAAGCAAGCTCTGATGAAGGTACAGAAGATAATGAAATGATTATTAAAGAATTAAATGATTTCATTGCCGCTGCAAATGGAGAAGCACCAGCAAAGGCAGAAACTCTTGCGAAAGCAGAACAAAAGCCTGTGGAAGCAGAAGTACCGGATGGGGCAAATTATCTTGCAGTTGAGTTGAACGAAGAAGAAAAGGAAACACTGAAAAAAGCAGAAGAATTTGGCTCTAAGGTATACGGTGTTACCATTCATATTCAGAAAGATTGTTTGTTAAAAGCAGCAAGAGCATTCTTAGTATTTAAGGCAATAGAAGACCTTGGTAATATTTTAGTATATCGTCCAAGTTCACAGGATATAGAAGACGAAAAATTTGAGTATGATTTTAGCTTTTTCATGGAAAGCGAAGAAGATTTTGAAAAAATTAGTAAAGCAGCAAGCACTGTTTCAGAAATCGAAGCTGTAGTAGGTGGTCAGGTATCTTATCTTGATACAGTAGAGGAGGAAAAAACTGCTGTTGTGGAAGAAAAAGTAGTAGAACCTGAAGTAGTAAAAGAACCTGCACCAGTAAAAGAAACAATTGCAGCAACAGCTCCGATAGCAAAAACAGCCACAGCAACAAAGAAACAGGCATCTGCAAAAGCAGTAGCAGGCAGAACCGTTCGTGTAGATATTGAAAAGTTAGATGCATTGATGAATCAGGTATCTGAGCTTATTATTGCAAAGAACAGTATTGTTTCAATTAGTTCTTCCGAATCAAGTTCTTTCCAAAATCAGTCATTTAATGAACAGATTGAATATTTGGAACGTATTACAACGAATTTGCATGAATCTGTTATGAAGGTGCGAATGGTTCCAATTGAAACAACAGTTAATAAATTCCCACGAATGATTCGTGACCTTTCCAGACAATTAGGAAAGAAAATGGAATTATACATGACTGGTGAAGAAACTGAATTGGACCGTACCGTAGTTGACCAGATTGGTGACCCGTTACAGCATTTATTGCGTAACTCTGCAGACCATGGTTTAGAGTCTAACGAGGTTCGTATTCAGCGCGGTAAACCGGAAGTGGGAAGTATTTTCTTAAATGCTTATCAGGAAGGTAATAATGTAATCATCAAGGTTGGTGATGATGGTAATGGTATTGATGTAGAGGCAGTTAAAAATAAAGCTATTGAACGCGGTACTGTAACAGCAGAACAGGCTGAGAATATGACTCAGAAGGAAATTATCAATTTATTATTCCTTCCAAGTTTCTCGATGGCAAAGAAAATCAGCGATATTTCCGGACGAGGCGTAGGATTAGATGTTGTAAAATCAAACATTGAAGCACTCGGCGGTGATGTAGAGGTAAGTACGGTATTAGGAGAGGGAAGTACCTTTACCGTAAGACTGCCATTGACACTTGCTATTATTCAGGCATTAATGGTTGAAGTTAGGGATGAAAAATATGCAATTGCATTAGGTTCTATTTCTAATATTGAAAGTATTCCAGTAAATGAAATTAAATATGTAGAAGCTCAAGAAGTAATTCATCTTCGTGGTACGGTTATTCCATTGGTTCGTTTAGATGAAATCCTGGATATTAATGATGGACAGGAAGACCCGGAAAATCTGACCGTAGTTGTTGTAAAGAAGGGCGACAGTCTTGCAGGTCTTGTAGTAGATAATTTAATTGGACAGCAGGAAATCGTTATTAAAGCACTTGGTAACTATATTAATAGTAATAAGTTGATTAGTGGTGCAACAATTCTTGGCGATGGTGAAGTAGCATTAATTTTGGATGTAAACACATTAATGTAATAGAGGTAACAGATATGGCAAATAGTTTAGATATTATTGAAAATGATAGAATACAGTATATCGTTGTAAAAATCGGCAGTGAACAGTATGGAATTGATATCAAATACATTGATAATATTGTGCGTATGCAGAAGATAACAAGAGTTCCAAAGGTACAGTATCATTTTAAAGGTGTTATAAATCTTCGTGGAGAGATTGTACCGGTTATGAGTATCCGCTTAAAAATGGGACTTGAAGATGACCAGTTTACAAATGCCAGCAGAATTATTATTTT
>CAYMHX010000070.1:0-10292 GCA_964390325.1 uncultured Roseburia sp.
AGAATTTTACAGAATATACGTTCTTTTTTTCTCCATAAAACAGTGTGCTAAATAACGCTTTCTATTCAAAATCATATACTGCTCTAGTTGTACGTGCTGAAAGAGTAACTACTAAATGGGGCGGATATATAAGAAATGGAAACAAAATTCATATTTCAGTAAGGTTCACATCAAATGTTGCTGGTTCTATGCCTGTTTATAATATTCCAACGGATATAGCACCCGCTTTCGGTGTACCATTAATAGCAGTTAAGTCATCAGATATATTAAATACTAATATTAAAGCAGTAGTAGATAATGATTCTGGTGAAACATATATTTCTGTATACAATATGGACAACAATGTTGAATATGTAGTTAATGGCGAATATGTTATCGGCTAATATATTTTTAATAATCAAGGTAGGTTTATTATAGTGCAAGTACCTATAACCCACGTTCCTACAGGAATAGTTTTCACTGGTATAAATTCTAAATTTTCTTCTTTAACATATACTCTTGCTGAATAATTACCACCAAGTAATACAGTAGTTCCTCCACCATTACTAATACACCATTCTGGAATATTTGCTGTGTATTTAGTTGCTTCTACAAGTTCAGTAGTGACGGTACCTCTAAGTGCGATATTATGTGAAATACCATTGCAATTATGATATATATCAATACCATAGAGATTAATTTTATTTACCAGATTTGCGTTTCCAGTAACAGATGTAAATTCTGTAAGTGTACCATCAATATTTTTTGATACTAAGAAATTATTTTTATTGATATATCTATTCCAAATTTGCGTAACAGTTGAATTATGAACAAATCCAAGAAAGAAACTTCTATCCAATGACTTATACTTTAATTCTATCCACAAAATACCAGTTTCTCCATTATAAACGGTGCCGTCTATAGTTATATCTGTATACTGCTTGTATGATGTATTCAGATAAAGATTTTGCAAAGCGTTATTTAGTTCATTAATCGCCGCATTGGTATTGTTAATATCCTCACCACCAAATGAATCTCCCACCTGAGAATATTCAGTAACATCTTCAAAAGATACTGTTCCATCTTCATTGGTAATCATATTAAATTTTCTTCTAGTATTTGCCGATGTATCAAGGACGTCATCCTTATAAGTTGTTTTTAAATCAGCCATTTTTATACCCCTATTCCTTTCTGACCGCCTAATCTAAAGACAAGTCTTGGCAAAGCTTCTTTATGAGCTTTTAATGTGTTATAAAGCAACAAACAAGCACTCTCAATGCGGTTAAATTCTGACCACAATGGAGTGCCTTTATTTGCTTGGAAAACCTGTGTTTTTCCAATATTAAAACCATATGTATTTGTATTTATGATTTCCAAATTACTTTCTATTACATTCATTTCTCTTGCATATATCATGCTGACATATGTTTTATCTTCACCCATTGATGCAATTTCAAATTCCTTAAATAATTGAACTGCATAATTTTTTAAATACGCAAGATTGCCAATAATTCGATTATAATCAACAGCATTAAAATAATCTTCTGCCTTCCAATCTGTTTTGGGTGGAAGCCATTCTGTCACTACATACAATTCCACAATCTCTGTTTCTGAATTTCCATAATCATCTATTGCCATTACAGATACTTCTGTACTTTCTTCTGGTGCAACAATTTCTTCTGTATATGTTTCTCCGTCCTGTTCCAGTTCATAATTTACATTATCTACATTTGCCACAACCTTTACATTTGACATTATATATCACCTGCCTTATATATTTGGTTTTTCTCTACCCAACACAAAAGCCAACCTTTCATTAGCTGGCTCTTGTGTAATAACATTTGCAAATACCTGTATTGTTATCTTTTCCCCTGTCGTTACCTTATTTTTACTCATAGAAGCTTTTGTTACTCTTACTTTATCTGCCATAATTCACTCCTAACTATCTGTTACTTTTACACTGATAACAAACGTCTTTCCTGCATCTACCGGATTTGGAACAAGTGATATTGAATTAATAGTCGGAGCAACATTATTGTAATAAACGGTTCTTGTAACTGTTGTTGTTTTTCCTGCACCATCCTTTGCAACGATTGTAATGGTATTTGTTCCTAGCGAAAGACTTACCGTTGTTGAAAAAGAACCATTTAAATTAACAGTTACTGCTTTTCCGTTTACTGTAAGCGTAACAGGACTTGATGTAATATCATTTGTAGTTCCTGCTACTGTAACGGTTGCTGTATTTGTTTTTAAAGCATTTACTGGTGAACTAACATTTAATGTAGGTGCAACTGTATCTACTGTTAATGAGATAGTTTTTGTTGCAATATTTCCATCATTGTCATAACACTCAAACTTAACTGTATGCGTTCCATCTGATAAGGCTGTTGACGGAACATAAGAACAGGTATACGTATTGCCACTAAGTGAAGCTGTAATTGTTCCACTTACTGCCACGCCATCAATATATAATTCAATAGTATCTGCATTTACACCACTATCCGCATCAGAACAACTCCATGAAAATGTCGGTTTATTATTCGTCAACACGGCATCATTTGATGGACTTGTAACTGTAATCACTGGTGCTACCTTTTCAGTTACATACAATTTTAACGCATCACCTAAACTTGCACTTGATGAATCTGCTGTCACACTATTTCCATAATCATCATAAGCCGTTATTGTCACCCCATAATAACCACCACTCTGATTAAAAGATGATTCGCTTGGAGCTGTTATTGTACCCTCGTATGCTCCTGTTGATGAATTTAATGTCAGCGTATAAGTAGTTCCATTCACTACGGCTTTTACTGAATTTACCGCCATATACTATGCCTCCTTTGGTTTTCCAAAAAGTTTGATATATGTTTTTACATCCACTTTTCCCAAATATTCCTTTACATTTTCTTCTGTTTTGGGAATGATTTCACCTGTTAGATAAAGCACGAAATAATTTCCATTCTGCGTTTTATAGTACCTTCTTTTATTCACCTCATCATTATGTATCAATTCAGAATTATCTGTATCATACATTAAATCATTGATAATTTTCTTCATATCACACCATTCTCAATGCCTTTCTCATTTCTAAAGTTCCACTAAATGCACCATTAAATTTTAATGTTTGACTTGTGACTTCTACCTGTAAATTGTTAATTACATCACTTTCCATTTTTATAATATCTGCCGCTGCAATTCTTGGTTCGCCACGATAACTCACATCATAAGAGATATTATTTGCATAATAATTTCCAAGCCATTCAGCCAGTTTTTCTGCCTGTTCCTGCGTAGAAACAAGTGGATTTTCGCAAATTTTATTCTTGCCAGCAAACCCAATTGTTTTTCTCACATATACACTATTCGATACTTCCTGTGGCTCTCCATTTTCATCATTTTCAAAAGAAAAAATCCGAACACTTACACTTTTTACTTTTTCTTCCACATATCCGTGTGGACTTTCCATCATATTCTTCTTAATCAACACATAATCTGTTAAATCGCCAAATGCTATCTGATTAACTAAAATACGATTGTAAGGCTCTGTTTTGACAAATTCCAATACTATTTTATCGAATGTGTCAAATTCATAATATAAGAAACTTTCTTGCCTTAAATCGTCAAATATAGCGTTTTGAACTAATTCTTCATTTAAGTATGTATGAACTATAACCTCTTTTGGTGGATTTCCGTCAAATTTTACATTGATTCCATAATAAGTATAGGCTGCTGGTAACTGAATTGTAATAATTGGATTTGTTTCAAATAATCCATTTTCATTAGAAATCTGCTCACTTACATATGCCGTTTCTAAATAACTGCTATCCTCCGACATAAAATACATTGTGCCATCCATTTTAAAGAAGTTTTTCAACAAATCAGCATAAACATATTCTGTTCCAATCAGTATATTTTGTGGTTTACTCCATTCTGCAGTACCATTTGTTGATACTGTCAAATCTTCCGGTTCTATCACATTTGCGAAATTTGCTTTAATTGCAATTCTTCCATCCGAATCCTGATATAAAATACATCTGCAAATATTTGCTATTAACTGCAAACATACTTTATGTGTACCTATTGGCATAGGATTTTGCAAAACAACATCTTTCAAATATTCGTCTAATCTATATTCATCCGGCTCTAATCCTGCATCTGTTAATATACTAACAGCTTCATCATACGCCGTTCGCTCATAAATTTTATAACCAAGCGTATATTCATCTTCCAGTCTGCTTATTCTGTCTGATGCCTTTACTGTTAAAATTCCCTTTTTATTATCCCAATCTGATAAGAATAATGTGGCATAATCAATCCATTCAATTGATTCATCATCTAATTCCAAGCCAAATGATACCGTAACTTTCTGCATTGTTTCCAAAAATTGAATAAAAGAATTGCTATCATCTACATTAAATCGGTTTTCTTTATCAAACAAATTTAATGTAAGTATCTGACTTGGCAATTCTTCACTTACCGTTGAAACATAATCTGAAACAGATATATTCTGCACATCCGAATTAGAAAATGTTAAACCTGTACCCATAACAATATTATTAATTCGCAACCTTTGCTGACCACCTATCATAGATAATGGTATTATAAGAATATAAGCTGTATCACCCAGCACATCCGTTGTTTGAAAATTTGGCGTAGTGTTTGTATAAGTCAATGTTTTTTCAGAAGTCTGTATTGTAAATTCCGTTGGATAATATTCACCAAAGTCTATCATCAATCCTTTAATAGAAAATACCTCGCTAAAATCTATACGAATTTGTCCTAATATATTTTCAGTGACAGCCCTATTTGCCAAAGTATGATAATATTCTTCCGGCATAAAAAACATGGAACCATCCGCCTTAAAGAAATTTTCTTCCATCGTGGCATATATGGTTCCGTCTGAATTATTATCAAATATAGCATTTTTATTTCCCCAATCTAAACATTCTGAAGACACAATTCCATCTTTTTGAGCATTTTGATTGACTATGCCAATTCCGACAGATATATATGCTCTATTTCGGATTTCTCTATTCATTATTTCTTTATATTTAGCTGATGCCATTCTCATTTAATCCCACCCACAATCTATAAGATTAAATTTACAAGTTTCATAATTCCGATAAAAAATGCCATCCAAAAACAACGGCTGTCCTGTTGTATCGCCTGGATACATATAAATCGTATGTCGTTTGTTATCATCTCCAGTAAATGTAACAGGCACAAAGAATGGTTCAAGCGCTGCTTTCATTTCTGCCCATGTCTGAGCATCTAATCCGTTCCATTGCAAATTGTTAATCTTCCAAAGTTTACGGCCGACTTTCTGACCGACAACTGCATTATTGGCATTTCTGCCAGCATCTACTGTTTGAGAATGAATAATCTGTACTCCTGGTGCTGGAGTTGGAAAACGTATATTGTTTACAATTAAAAAATCACTTGCACGTTGTATGGCCATTGATTACCACCTTTCTTTACATCAAAAAAGGAACTGAACAAATCAGTCCCTTTTCCAATATCTCATTTCTTTTAATCTTAGTTAATACTATCAATATCTAGCGTATATCCTAATATTTCTCCAATATCTTTTATTTTTCCTTTTAATGTAACAGTATCTCCAATTTTCATTTCCAAAACTTTATTCAATTGTTCATCATTCTTAATATCACACCGAACTCCCATTACAGCCCATTCATCCTTTATCGGATATAATGAAATATAATTGCCATCACTATCAATTACAGATAATCTTCCAGTAATTTCCAAATATTGGTCTTGATAAGTCTGTTCTGCTTTTAAAGCATTTTCTTTTAACATAGTAACCATATCATCAACATTGCATGATGTATAAACAATTTCTACCACTTCTGTTTCCTGTGAAGTATTTTCTGCACTACTGTTATTAGTAGCAACTGTATTATTCGTTCCTGTTTCCTCGTCTGATGAACTTCCAAAGCAAGAGCCTAATAAAACAAATCCTACAAACACTAATAAAATAATTTTCCCTATTCCACCCTGTTTCTTTCTACACTGTGGACATACCTTTGCTTTCTTTGGTATCTCTGTCTGACAATGTTTGCAGACTTTTGTCGTTTGTTTTTCCATATGAATTTCCTCCAATTTTTATTTTACAAACGTATCGTACCACAAATATAGTTTCATTTCAATTACATTTCGGTAATTAAGTTATATCCCATAGACCTTTTTCCTCTTGCATTAGCTCTAGCAATTTCCCTATCTCCAATATTTACAGACATATCTTTCTCAAGAAGTCTCATCAATAAAGCATTCTGTTCTCTCAACAATCTTATTTCTTCGCTTCCTGTGTCGTATATAGCGTCGGTGATTCCAGTTACTTCCATTCCACTTGCAATAGCTGTCTTTCCACCTAATGTACCGATTAATTCTGGTATACCATTTTCATTTGCCATAAAAATGTCTGCTGTTGTAATACCACCACCAGCAAATGCTTCCATTGTAAGTTTATTAGAAACTACTTTTTTGTTATTCGTACTTGTCTTTGTAGTAGTATTTGAATTTTTATTGGAACTTGTGTTTGAATTATTATTAGATAAAGATTGTGCTTCATCACTTAATCCCAGTTCTGTGGTTTCTGTTACAAATACTGTTTCCATTGTAACAGTTTCTCCAGTAATCCAACTAACAAATCTACTCCAAAGACCACTTATTGTTTCAATTGCACTACTAAATGCCTTAGATAAACCATCTTTGATACCCGAAAAGTTCCATTTATCAATTCCGAAAAATGCTGCTGCTTCATTAAACCACTGCGTCAATGTCCATATTACAGAATTTTTAAATTCTTGGAATTTCCACACAACATTATTGTACCAATCAGTTACTTTTCCTATAACTGTATCTTTGAAAGCTGTAAATTTACTCACAACTGCATTATACCATTCTGATACTTTATTTACTACTGAGTTATAAAATTCTCCGAATTTATTTACTGTTTCGTTATACCATTCTGCAATTTTACTAACAACCGTGCCTTTAAAAGTTACAAATTTATCTACAACTGCATTATACCATTCTGATACTTTGTTTACGATCGCATTATAGAACTCTTGGAACTTCCATACCACAGAATTATACCATTCTGATACCTTGCTTATAACCTGATTTTTAAAATCTGTAAACTTCCATACTACCTGATTATACCACTCAGATACCTTATTTACGACTGTATTATAAAATTCCCCAAACTTATTTACAACTCCGTTGTACCATTCGGATATTTTATTTACAGCTTGGTTCTTAAAATCTGTAAACTTCCATACTACCTGATTGTACCACTCAGATACCTTGCTTACTACTGAATTATAGAACTCTCCGAATTTATTTACCGTTTCGTTATACCATTCATTTACCTTATTTACAGATTGATTTTTAAATTCTTGGAATTTCCACACAACATTATTGTACCAATCAATTATTTTTCCTATTGCAGTATTTTTGAAAGTCGTGAATTTATTTGTAACTTCATTATACCAACCACCTACTGTATTAATAACATTTATCTTCCAAGTGTTAAATTTAGCCTGTATCTCGTTCTTCCAGTTTTCTATGGTAGATGATACATTTGACTTCCATGTATTGAATTTGCTTTTTACATCATTTACCCATTTTTCTACAGTAGATGATGTATTTGATTTCCAAGTATCAAATTTATCTTTCAGATTATCTTTCCATTCTGTAACAGTTTTCTCTACATTGTCTTTCCATTCTATAAATTTATCTGAAACCTCGCCAGCCCATTCTTCTATTTTACCCTTTGTATCAGAACACCATTTCTTTATATTGCTTTTAAATGTATCAAATTTCTTGAGTAATTCTTCTATGGTCTTTTTAATGTTTCCAAATGCACCAGTAAAGCCTTCTAAAATACCAAGCAGAATATATTCACCTAATGGTTTCATTTCTTTTGCTGGACTTGCTATGCCAAATACACTACAAATACCTTCCCAAACCCATGTAAAGAAATTTGCAAATGGTGCTGTAATAGTCATAAGGATTCCTGAAAATCCCTCAACTATTCCATTAATAATCCAACCACCAATTTCTAAAAAACTGTCTGCTTCAAATGCGTTTTCAAAAGATTTTTTCGCTTCTTTAAACCAATAAGCTGCAAAATCAAAAATTCCTAAATTTGAAAGAAAATCCCATATTCCACTTAACAAATCAAGCCAATCAATATTTTTAATAACTTCTAAAATTGTATCTCTAATTCCATTAGCCCATGTATTTAATGTAACAGCTAATTCTTTAAAGTCGAACGTAACGAAAAATTCATTGATACGGGCTGCAATTGAAACACCAAGATTGTTAAAATCAAAATTTTCTCCAAACGAACCAATAGAATATAAAGCTGTATTCAATGCCCCTGCTACCGTTTTTCCAATCGTTCCAAATTCTTCTGGTGTAATTAATCCATTTAAAAATTGTGCCAACCCACTTCCGAATTGGTCTGCTACAGAATAAACGGTACTCCAATTTATTGAATTTAAAGCATTTGTAATCCCTGTACTGATATAAAGTCCAATACCTTTATAATCTTTTCTCTTAAAAGCATCTACAATGGTATCAGCCATTTCAGTTGCTTTATCATTCATATTCGCATAGGCTTCTTCCCATGCTTTTTCATATTCAGCAAGTGCATTATTGATTTCATCTGATAAATCAACTCCACCGCCACCTGACGAACTCCCACTATCATTTCCAGAACCATTATTCGGATTATTGATATTTAATTCATCAATGCCAAGTGTTGTAGTAGCTTTTTTGAGTGCTTCTACAGAATCAGTAGCACTATCAGCACTATCTTCAATTCCTTCAAATATATCTGTTGTTCCTTGAGCTGAATTTTGAACTTCTAATTTTACTCCAAATACCTTTGCAATCCATTCAGCAAATCTTTGCAATGCCTTAACCATTGCATTTAAGTATGGCAAGGTCGCAGATACTATCGGCATAAGCAATTTTCCAATTGTAATAGCAAGGTTTTTTACACCATTTTTAAGTACTCTAAGCTGATTTGACGGTTGTTCAATTGTATTTGCCAAATCTCCCCAAGCTACTTTTGATTGGTCTAAAATCGCTAATAAACGCAACTGCATTTTCTCTGCCTGTGTCATTTCTGAAACGGCTTTTTCAATACCATATTCATAGGCATAAGTTTGCAAAGTAGCATTTGTTATATCTATGCCGTATTTATATAATGCTCTTGACTGTCCGATAAGACCTGACTGAAAATTTGTCATTACAGTCTTTAAATCAAGATTTTTCAATGATGACATATCTGCTACAAGCATAGATAATGCCTTAGATGTATCTTCTGAAACGGACGTACACAATCCAAGTGAACTTGTCACGGATATGATTTCTGCTTGAAATGTAGTCAAATTTTCAAGATTAACTCCTAAGTTTGCCATATTACTGATGGAAATATCACCAGTAACAGTATCCATTTTAAAACCAGTCATCTTCTGGTTAAATTCGGCTAATCTTTCTTTTATTCCCTGTACATATGCTTCTGCACTTTCTTTCCCTACTTCTTTTGCTGATGCAGAATCAATAGAAACGTCCCAAAAATTAAATGATTCCATATAGTTCATCGTATTTGATACAGCAGAACCAAGTGTCTTTGCTCCTCGGACAGCAAGAAACATATTCGCATAAAATTTACCAAAATAATATGCTAATGATTTTGTACTTTTTGAAGCTTTATTGGTATGTCCTGTCAACGTCGGCAAAATATTTGCAAATTTCTTTGTTCCAGAACTTGCTTTTCCAGAAGAATTTCCAACATTTACAAATACTCTGCTCATATTATTTAAACTGTTGGAAACATTGCTAATTCCTGCACTATTAACTTTTCCTATCGACGTTGAAAGAGAAGTTAATGCCCTAGCTAATTTTTTCACACCCTCTACCGACTGACTGGCATTTGCTTCTATTTCTATTGTAAGTGTATCTATTGGCTGTGACATCTTCATTCCCTCTTTCTAGACAAAAATACCGACAGAGATTTCTCCCTGTCGGTTATAATTTTTATAAAATACCTAATAGTCTTTTCCATGTAGTAGCTTTCTTTGTAATTACGCCATCCTGATTCTTTACGGAAGCTTTCACTACCTCTTTCTGATATTTTTTAACAGCTTCTTTCATACCACTTCCAAAGCATGGCTTCTTTCCATTGTCAGCTTCAATTTCTCCTGTGTAATAGCCAAGAGCTTTCAAATATCTTTCCAATGGGGTTACAATAACATGGTTTCTATTAATAAGAGTAGACA
>CAYMHX010000071.1:0-5141 GCA_964390325.1 uncultured Roseburia sp.
CACTCAAAAACGCATTGGTGATAGGATTACATTATCAATACACCGTACTGCATATGTCGCCAACCTACTTCCAAATTCCTCTTTATATGTGGAAATTGCCTTAATTAATCCAATTGTTCCAATGGATATTAAATCCTCTAACTCATCTTCTTTGCTTTGATATTTTTTTGCAACATGTGCCACCAGACGCATATTTCTAAGAATCAGTTCATTTCTCGCCTCAAGGTCGCCATTTTTCATTTTTCGTAAGCATTCTATTTCTTGTTCTATGGTCAAAGGTTGTAAAAAAGTCTTCAAAACGCACCTTAAAAGCTTCTTTTTACATTCTATGTAATTTTTTTCACTTTGTGCTTTTCCCGATTTTTTCTTTTTATATAGGCAATGATTAAAAATTGCCGCCTATGCCATGCACGGTTACGAAGTGACATTCTTCTATTCGTGCGAGTGTGCATCCCTCGGAGAGCTATAACTTCCCACTCATAAATAATATAATATCATACTACTGGTACACACAAACTTTTTCTGATATAATACAAATATTTACCAGTTTACAACTTTATAAAAACTTATAAACTGGTGATATAAAAAACACAATACAGAATTTAAGAAAGGAATTTTTTATGCAGCGTAATTTCATTTACCATATCACAGAGCAGGAACACGGCAGCACTATTTTATCCTACTTAAAATCCAAATCCTACCCTCATGCTGTCATTGTTCATTTAAAGAAAACTCCCGAAAGTATTCTTTTAAACGGAAAATGGGAATATGTGAATACATTAATGAGTGCAGGAGATGTTTTGACTATCAAACTAATCGAACTGGAATCCTCTGAAAAAATCCTGCCTGTAGCTACACCTTTTGGTATTGTTTACGAAGATGAAGATATTTTAGTTGTGGATAAACCAGCCAATATGCCAATTCATCCTTCCTTAAATCATTATGAACATACCTTGGCAAATGCAGTCTGCGATTATTATGCCAACCAAAATATCCCCTATACCTTTCGCTGCGTCAATCGTCTGGATAAAAATACCACAGGTCTTACCATTATCGCAAAACATATGTTAAGCTCTGCAATTTTAAGTCAGGCTGTCTCTGTAAAAAGTATCAAACGGGAATATTTAGCCATTGTAAAGGGAATTACTCCTGATTTCGGCACGATAGACGCTCCTATCGGCAGAAAAAATGCTTCTACCATTGAACGACAGATTGATTATGAAAATGGAGAACGAGCTGTTACACATTACAAAAAAATTGACACAAAAAATGGATACACCCTACTTTCTCTTGTATTAGAAACAGGGCGTACCCATCAGATTCGTGTCCATATGTCTTCGATTGGCCATCCTTTAATTGGTGATTTTTTATATCATAAAGACTCTAACGAACTGCCAAGACAGGCTCTCCATTCGCATAAACTGGAATTTTCTCATCCAATTACAAATGAAAAAATGACCTTTTTGGCACCTATACCTTCTGATATGTTCAGCTTTTGGAACAGTATTCCTAAATAAAGCTGAATTATTATAATACTACTGCAAATATGCACACTTAAATCACTTTCTTTAGGTCAAAACAGCCAGTGTTTTGACCTACTCTAAATAGTTTGTCTCATATTCCCATACTTACAATCTTTCCTGTAAACGGTTCAGGGCAGCTTTCTCATAAGGGATTCTGCCCTTTAACAATTTCTTCTTAATAAAACGATTCGTCACAGCCTCTCCACGTTTTGCAAGCATGTGCAAAAGCAGTTCTAATAAAGCCTTTGTATCTTCATGCAACAAGGTTCCTGCCTTACCTCCCTGATAATAAAGTAAGGCACTATCATCACGATAGTTTTCTTTTTGATAGTTTTTAGAAGCCGCTACACGGTCTACATACATCTCTACCACATATTTCATCGGCATTTTCATACCACAGATACCTTTTCGCTTGCCTTTATTTGGTCCTTCCTTATCCGGTACGCCATAATCCAGCCAATATTCTAAATGATGCTTATTACGTCCCTTATGATGCAGCCATGCCGATGAATACCCTTTTTCCATACGTTCTGCATCGTTTGGACTTTTATCTCCCTGAAAATACTTACATCCAACAAAAAATTCACTTGGCGAATATTTTGTCAAATCATGTAAAATTCCCTGACGAATTAATCCCAGTTCAAAGCATCCTTTCATTACCAATAATTTATGTTTTGTAATTGTACAAAAATGATTCCACGCTTTCATTTGTTCAATCTTACTCCTCCGTTACTTGCCAATTAAAATAACAACTGTCTGTGCCATAATCTCAATTTTTTGCTGATTTTTCAAACAAATTTCTTTTTCCAAAAATGGTTTTGCACTGTCTAATGTATTCATTACCAGATACCATTTCTTTTTATTTGGAAGCTTTGGGAGAGCAAGATAATTTAATCCCGAATGAAAATTATATCCCACATAAATATAATCATCTTTTTCGCCATTTTCCTTCTTCACATAATCGCCACAATACATCGTTCCAAATGCAGCATTTCCGTCATAAAAACCGGACAGCCACGCATTTTCTCCATGATAGGACAAATCAGGACAGCCCTTATGACCATAATCATTGAATTTCATCGGTGTTTCCATCCGAATAATCGGATGTTCTTTTCGGAACGCTGCCATCTGTTTTACAAAATCAATTATCCATTTCTGTTTTTCAGCATTTCTCCAATTCAGCCAGCCTGTTTTATTATCTTGACAATAGGCATTATTATTGCCGTTTTGAGAATTGCCAAACTCATCTCCGGACCAAATAAGCGGTACGCCCTGTGCCATAAATAACATCGTATAGGCATTTAAAATCTGTCGTTTTCTCTGCTCATTTACTGAACGCTTTGTTGACTTTCCTTCTATTCCATAATTACTGCTAAAATTCCAATTATTTCCGTCTGCATTATTTTCTCCATTCTCATCATTATGTTTATTTTGATAAGAGAAGGTATCCATTAACGTAAAACCATTATTATTTGCAATATAATTTACAAATCCCATACTCTGATTTTGTTTTTTCTGCTGATTTGCAAATTCATCAATAGCTCCACCATGCTGATTCAATAATTTTCTTGCAGGATAGAGATATTCATCATTATACAAATATAGATTTGGATATACTTTATCAGCATTATAACAATCCATACTATAATGCTCACAAAAAATTTTCGCCCTGCTTAAAAACATATCCTGACATACCGATTTTATCGGCACACTTTCCCCTAATAAATGAAATCCATCTACATGATATTCCCTTACCCAGAAACGTAAAATGTGCATAATCACATTTTGATTCATTCCTCTTGGAAAACACATTTCTAATATACATTCCAATCCATTTTGATGCATCGTCTTAATTAATGTTTTTAACTCTTTCGAAGCATTATTGGTACTCGCATAAGAAGATTTTACCGCAAAATAATTGCCTGCACCATATCCCCAGTAATTTAAACCTGTTGCCGTAATTCCTCCCGACTGTAGCAACGCTTCTTCTTCCTGTGTCATCTTTTTTCTAATATACTCAGGAATTTCAGGTTTTTCTTCTAATACAATTTCTTCAAATTCATAGACAGGCATAAACTCTACGGTTGTAATACCTAATTCTTTTAAATATGGTATTTTATCCATTACTGCCGCAAAAGTTCCCTTTTTTCTTCCTCTTACTTTACCATCCATAGAAAAGCCTCTGACATGAAGCTTGTACATTACCATTTCAGACTTCGGCACTTCTGGAAATCTATCATTTTCCCAATCAAATTTCTGCTTTTCTTTTCCACAATATAACGCATAATCCGTTTTCTGCCGCGTTACATCGTTCCATTTTTCTCTCCCGAAAATTTTATCAGCATAGATATCCGTAACCAGCTTTCCATCAATTTCATATTGATAGCGTAATTCAAATCCTTTTAATCCTTTTACATGAACAGAACGGACAGCCCCCATACAGTACTCATTTGAAACAAAAATACGTTCCTTTAATTGATTTTCTCTGTCATAAATACAGACATAGCATTCCTGTTCTTTTTCCCCTACAAAAGTAAATATATATCCACCATCTGCTTCACAAACCCCAAACTTATTATAATTTCCTTCTTTAATCGTAATCTCCATGCTGCCTCCGTATTCTTTCAATAGATTTTGTATCCTTGAATCACTTTCTTTTAATCAAAACTTGTTTTGACCAGTTCTAAATAAATACAATCATTCTTTAAAACAACTATAAGCTGTATTTATAAATCAAAAAAACTCGCTATCAGATTTTGCATATTCAATTTTTCTCACCACTTCTATTTTACCAATAATTCTTTCATTTGTACATATTTTAATTTACACTTGACAATTCCTTTTTTATTTCCGATACTATATTTATAGTAGCACAGGGAAAACCTATACTCAAACTGTGCAGAAATGAGGATTTTATGGCTGAAAAAAATATTTCAAATCAAAATTTAGAAGATGCAATGTTTGTAACCTTAGATTTAGATGACGGTTCTCAGGTTGAATGCGAAATTCTTACCATCTTTGATGTAAACAAACAGGATTATATCGCTTTACTCCCACTTACCGATGATGAAGATGAAGAAAGCGATGAAGTATTTATCTATCGTTATTTTGAAGATGAAGATGGAAATCCTTCTTTGGAAAACATTGAAGACGATGACGAATACGAAGCTGTTGCGGACCGTTTTGATGAATTATTAGACGAAGCTGCCTTCGAGGAAATGTAAAAAACATTACAACTATTCAGAGTAGCTTAAAATTCCATTGTAGCAATTTTTAATGAATTTTTGCACCATAGTTTTTGGAAGCATCTGATGGCAGATTTCGTGCTTCTTCTATAAATCTGGAAATTTCTGCATCTTTGTGATTTACCTGCTTGGTAGAGAACAGATGCAGATTTTTTTTAGCTCTTGTCATCCCAACATAAAACATACGGCGTTCTTCTTCAATTTCAGGTTCTAATACTGCCTTTTTATAAGGCATGATTCCCTCATTTACATCTACAATATACACATGGTCAAATTCCAGTCCTTTTGCACTGTGAAGTGTCGCTAACACTACACCTTCTTTCTTCTCCTGTTTCTGCTGTTTTATTTTTTCCAATTCCTGTCCATATTCTTC
>CAYMHX010000071.1:5241-10286 GCA_964390325.1 uncultured Roseburia sp.
GGACGATTCATAATCTGCAAAAAATCACTTCTCTGCCTGCTGCCCTGTGCAATTCTAATATAGGCAAAGATATCTTTTGCAATCCAGTGCTGATAAATATTAGGAATACTATCTTTTGCATAAAATGGAATATTGTATTCCATAAACTGCTCCATCAAAAGCCTTGGCTGTGTATTTACCCGAAATAATACAGCAAATTCTTCATATCTGCCTCCGTGTTCCATTCTATCAGAAATATCTCGAATAATCCGTAAATTTTGTTCTCTCTGCGTTTTAAATAGTGCATATTCCACTTTACTTCCTGCTGGAATACTTGCTTTAAATCTCTTTTCATACCGTTCTTTATTATTTCTGATTAAATTTAAAGCTGCTTTCACCACATTTGCCTGTGAACGATAGTTTGTATCTAAAAGACATTGTTTTACATTTGGAAAATCTTTTGGAAAATGAAGCATAATCTCTGGTTTTGCACCACGAAACCGATAAATCGACTGGTCATCATCTCCTACTATAAAAAGATTATTTTCCGGTGCTGCGAGCATTTTTACAATGTCATACTGTATTTTATTAATATCTTGAAATTCATCAATTAATATGTACTGAAATTTACTCTGCCATGCAGATAAGATGTCCTTTCGCTCACAAAAAAGCTCATAGGTATAGACCAGCATATCATCAAAATCAATGAGTTTATGCTGATAAAGATATTCGTGATATTCATTGTAAAGCTTGCGAAATACCGCTGTTGCGCAATTTACAGAATAATAATGTGCCAAATCCACACCTGTATTTTTCACCAAACCAATTTCCCCTAAAATACCTGTCACAAATTCTGTTTCATCTTCATATTCTAAACGGTGTTTAATGACCAAATCTTTCATACAGGAATACTTTTGTTCTTCTCGGATAATATTTCCTGCATTATAATTGTAAGCATATTTTAAAATCTGAAAAAATACTGCATGAAATGTTCCAAAGGTCACTGGAAATCT
Source organism: uncultured Roseburia sp. (assembly GCA_964390325.1). Lineage (GTDB taxonomy): Bacteria > Bacillota > Clostridia > Lachnospirales > Lachnospiraceae > Roseburia. The sequence goes on from CAYMHX010000071.1 coordinate 6,234, forward strand.
ACCAGTTTCATTTTCTGCCCCCATTAACTGATAAAAACGTGCTTTCATTTCTGCTGCCGCTGCCTTTGTAAAAGTAATGACCAGTATATTTGCAGGATTTACCCTTTGTTTTTCAATTAAATATTTCACACGCTCCGTAATAACTGCCGTCTTCCCGCTGCCAGGACCTGCTAAGGTTAAGCATGGACCTTTGTTGTGTGTAATTGCTTCTATTTGAGAATTGTTATATTTTTTTCCCATAGTCCCCCTTCATACTCCATTCCTCTCTCGAAATTGCAAATACTTTCGTAATTTCGTTCACCTCATCCTTAAACTCATCAACCTGCTTACATCCCCAAGAAATTGCAGTTTGATAGGATGGTACACAATAAAGAACATCGAAATCTTTTTCTGTCATATTCCTTATTATTAAACATTCCGTTTCAAGTACCATTCTTTTACTCCTCTCCCTTTACGTTGAAGAATATTTTTCTCTAATTTAAATCATAAGTCCAAAAAGGGACTGCACAAACAGCCCCCTTATCGTACTTAGTTATTTCATACTTTATAGATTACTTGCTTAATAATGCAATACCAGCTTTGATTCTTTCAATTGATTCTTCTTTTCCTAATAATTCCATTAATTCTGTTGCACCACCAGGTGTCATCTGCTTACCGGATACGGCTGTACGGATTGGCCACATTACATAACCATTTTTTACACCTTTTTCTGCTACATAGTCACAAAGCATTGCGTACAATGCATCATTGCTGTAATCTTCCTGTGCCTCTAATTTTGGAAGAATTTCTGTCAATACTTCTAAAGAAGTTTCTGTATTTGTCTTCATTTTTTTATGTGTGTACATTGCTGCATCATACTCTGGCAGAGCTTCTAAAAAATCAATATGTTCTTTGATGTCCGGAAATACCTCAATACGGGTTTTCACCATTGCTGCAATCTTTTTGAAGTCCATTTCCTTTGTCAGCACATCTTTGATATATGGAAGTGCCATATCATAAAACGCATCAAAATCCATTGCTTTGATATATTCCCCATTCATCCATTTTAATTTTACATAATCAAAAACGGCAGGTGATTTGCTAATTCTACGATAATCAAAATCTCTAATCAACTCATCTAATGTAAAGATTTCTCGGTTATCCTCCGGACTCCAGCCAAGCAATGCAATATAATTTACAATCGCCTCTGTTAAAAATCCCTGTTCAATTAAGTCTTCAAAAGAAGAATGTCCACTTCTCTTAGATAATTTTTTATGATTTTCATCTGTAATTAAAGGTAGATGAATGTATACTGGTGATTTCCAGCCAAACGCATCGTATAAACGCTGATATTTTGGTGAAGAAGATAAGTATTCATTACCACGAACTACATGTGTAATATTCATTGTATGGTCATCTACTACATTTGCAAAGTTATAAGTCGGATAACCGTCAGATTTAATCAAAATCATATCATCTAACTCTGCATTTTCTACGGTAATGTCACCGTAAAGTTCATCATGGAAAGTCGTTGTTCCTTCGTTTGGAATGTTCTGACGAATAACAAACGGCTTGCCTGCTGCGAGATTTGCTTCAATTTCTTCTTTGGATAAGTGTAAGCAGTGCTTATCATAAACGGTAATTTCTTTTCCTTCTACAACCTCTGATTTTAAGCCTGCTAAACGTTCCTTATCACAGAAACAATAGTATGCTTCACCTTTTTCAACTAATTCTTTTGCGTATTTCATATAAATACCGGTCTTCATACGCTCACTCTGTACATAAGGCCCAAAACCACCGTCTTTATCCGGACCTTCATCATGGAGCAGACCTGTCTTTTCCATCGTGCGGTAAATAATATCCACAGCACCTTCTACGAAACGTTCCTGGTCGGTATCTTCAATACGAAGCATAAATTCACCGCCTGCGTGTTTTGCAATCAAAAATTCATATAATGCTGAACGCAAATTTCCTACATGCATTCTGCCTGTCGGACTTGGTGCAAATCTTGTTCTTACTTTTTCCATTTTTCTCCTCTCCTTCTGAAGCGTTTTTTACTAAGGAATTGTGACGCTTCGGCACAAATTCTTGATTAAAAAATAATTATCAACTATAAATGAGCAAATTTAAAATATTGCACAAAATTTCCTGTTTTATAAAGAAATTCATAAAAGAAAAATTATAATTATCTGTTATTTACAGACAAAATTGTTATGTTTTTGTGCAATTTTCTGCATTTGCTCAATTATAGTTATCAAATTATTTTTCAAGCTTATACTTCATTTCTACACTGTTTTTGCAATACATTGTGCACAATATTTCTCAAATCCATAAAATCAGTTGCACTGATGGGGATTTAAACTATCCTTTTGACAGCAATCCCACCCGAATGATATTCTTTTGGTTAAAACAGTAAGTGTTTTGACCTGCTCTGAATGGTTACAAATAATCTTATAAGCACACGATATTATATAATAATTTTATCATTCTGACAAGTATTACCGCTTTACAAATCTATAGAATCTTCTCATTTATGGTTACTGTTCACTCGTACCTCGTAAACAGTAACGATTCGCAGACTCATTTAAAGTTTTGCTGCACAAAAGGCGTCTAAGCTGTCCATTGGACAGTATTCACACCTGAATCATGCTATTTCGCTATCAGACATTTACTGTCGGACAGCGAAATATATCGTTAGAAATTTAAAGTTTCAATAATATTTTTCTTTTATTTGGTTTATATGCACCATTTTTTTATTTAGAACATATTCTATAAAGAAAAACAAAACAGGGATTTCTTATGAAAAATTGTAATATGCCATCTTGCAATATGCCAAGATATAATACTTCCCACAATATGTCCGGTGAACTGAACCGTTATCTGCAAAATAGAGAACCTTCCTGTGCCTGCGACGAATATCCTATTGGTATGGGATATGTACCATGGCAGGAATTTCGTGATTTATATGACTTAGAAAAAGGACTTCATGCAGGAACGATTTATAAAGAATTAGATAAACCATTTATAGGAAGGAGAAATTTTAGAAGATGACGAATCAAATGTATCCATGCGAACAGCTTCTCCACATGAATAAAGCACAGCTTTTGCATTTTATTGATATGGTAAGTTTTCAGGTAGTCGATACCCAATTATTTTTAGATACTCATCCTTGCGATACTGAAGCTTTACAGCATTTTCATTATTATTCTGAACTGAGAAACAAGGCTTTAAAAATTTATGCTGAAAAATATGGTTCTCTCACCATTGACACTATAAATCAAAAAAATGATTGGGATTGGGTAAAAGAACCTTGGCCATGGGAAGGAGGAAACTGTTAATGTGGAATTATGAAAAACGCTTACAATATCCTGTCAATATTACAAAACCGAATGCAAAAATTGCACAGATTATTATGAGCCAATACGGAGGTCCTGATGGTGAAGCCGCTGCTTCGCTTCGCTATCTTTCTCAGCGTTATAGTATGCCAAACCGTAAAATTGCAGGTGTATTAACCGATATAGGAACCGAAGAATTAGCTCATCTCGAGATGGTGGCCGCCATCATCCGCCAACTCACCAAAGGTCTTTCTGCCGAAGAATTAGAAGCAGCAGGATTTGCAAAATATTATGTAGACCATACCGGTGGCATTTGGCCACAGGCGGCAGGGGGTGTACCATTCAATGCCAATCAATTCCAGTCCAAAGGTGATGTTTTAACAGACCTTTTTGAAGATTTAGCAGCTGAACAAAAAGCCAGAACCACTTATGACAATATTTTAAGATTAGTAAAAGACCCTGAAGTCTGCGACCCAATCAAATTCCTACGTCAGCGTGAAATCGTTCACTTTCAACGTTTTGGTGAAGCTATGCGTATTGCACAGGAAGAACTTGATAGTTGCAACTTCTACGCTTTTAACCCATCATTTGATAAATAATTATCAAAGAAAGGGGTTGTCAAGTTTTTTGGAAAAGAAATCTCTTTTACAGAAACTTTATTCCAGTATGTTACACGGAGAAATTTATAACTATATATTCGGCGATTAAAAACTTCGCCTCATATATAGACCCTCCGGGG
>CAYMHX010000072.1:0-10278 GCA_964390325.1 uncultured Roseburia sp.
TTCAGGTTCTGTTGCGTTTTTCTCAGAAACCTTTGCGATAACCTCATCAACGTATAACATGTTATACTCCTCCTTTGTACCTTTATACTATGATATTCCCATAAAATAAATGCATCTTAAATACCGCTTCGATACATTAAAAAAAAGATGTTATTATTTTATTATAAGAAAAATCAACTTGCAACACTTTTTTTCTTTACTTAGGTAAATCAAAAAAGATTTTGTTTATTTTGTATATTTTACCACCCCTTATTTAGCAATTTTGCCATATCCTTTTTTCCTATTTTTCATCAGTCTAATGAAAAAATATAACTATTCAGAGCCAAGCTCTGAATAGTTAAAATTAAATAACACGATAAATCAAAATCGCTACTAACACACCTATGATACTTGCGAGCGATATTTTTATAGATATCCCAAACGTGATTACCAGCATTCCAATATCCAACACAAGCGGACTCGTCAGCCCAAATGCCTGTCCATAACCAAGCCAGCTAAGAAACGGCACACCCGCTGCCAAATTTCCAAAAAATCCCCCCAACACAATCCCTGCTAAGATTAACAAAAATAATGCCCAATAATTCTTACCATACGTTTTCTTTGTTACTCCTTTTGCCATTTTCCTTCTCCTTTAAAATCATATTTACCTCTCATTTGGAAGCGTTTTCGCTGAGGTTACAAGCAAAATATCAGATTTTGCTCTGCGATAAAAGAAATTTGTGTCGCTTCACCATAAATTTTGGATTAAAAAATGACTATCAAGTCATTTTTTAATCTTTTACGCCTCTGCAATTCTGTATTGTGCCTGAAAATAATCTGCCAGATTTGCCAACGTACTAATTAACACACTTGTTTCCTGCTCACTTAACTGTCCTTTTGCATTTTTTATCATATCTTTATGAAACGCTTCATGATGTATATAAGCCGCTCTGCCTTTTTCTGTCAAAGATATCCACATCACACGCTTATCCTGTCTGCTTCTTTCTCTGACCACATACCCCTTTTCACATAAACCGTCCATAGCCTTTGTAAGCGTTCCTGTTGTAACCCTCATCAAATTTGCCACTGTTTTCATACTTTTTGGTTCTTCTAAACCAATTGCCTCTATTACATGAAAATCATTATAAGTTAAATTTACAAATTGGCCCTGTACCAGACATTTCCCTTCGATTTCCATAATATCCTTTAATATTTTCATCAATAACACATTTAATGTTTCTTCTGCTGTCATTCTATCTTAACTCCATTCTTCTATCATACTCTTTTATCCCCATTTTTCAAGCACGCATCCATTATTTTAGCAAATATTCTTCTTGTCGAAAATATTTCCTTTGTCGAATTTTCACGAATTTTGACAGCAGAAAACAGCAATTTGCACAGAATATAAGTCCTCTTTCCTATTATTTGCAAAAAAGGGGAGAGCCGCTTTTGCGGCTCTCCCAAACCTCTGATAAAGCATACAAGCTTTCCAGCATTTATAAATTTTCTGTTCCTTTTTTCAAACGTTCTTTTGCTTCCTCTACCGTTTCACCCTCTTTTGCTAAAAATTTATCAATGAATTTATCCGATACTTTTTGGAAGCCTTCTACTGCACCATTTTCAATCTTCTTATAACCGTCGACTACGCCTTCCTCAATTTTTTTATAACCCTCGACTACTCCATCTTCGATTTTTTTATAGCCTTCTACAACATTTTCTTCAATTTTCTGTAATCCTTCTGTAATCTTCTTTTCCATAATTCTATCCTTTCTTCGTTTCCTATTATTTTAATCTCATTTGTAACTATTCACTCTTAAATCACTTTCTTTTGCTTAAAACAGCAAATGTTTTAACCTGCTTTGAATAGTTACTCTCATTTCTAAATCTATATATTCGGCGATTAAAAACTTCGCCTCATATATAGACCCTCCGGGGGATGCACACACACGCGTATAAGGAATTTGTCACTTCGTGACCGCGTGTGGCGCAGGCGTGATTTTCAATCACCGCCTATATATTTTTTAATTTATCTTATTCTTTTATACTGCTAATTCACTGCTAAGTTCTAAAATTTGTTCTACTAACTTCGCACGTTTTTTCGCTGCCACCTTTTTATAAATTGGATAAGCAGCAACTGTCATTATTATACCTAAAATTCCAACTACTATCCCCACTTCAAACAACTTTTCTGCCCAAAGCATGGTACAGCACATTCCCACACCGAATACTAATGAACCAATGATAGCAACAATAATTGCTGTCACTGATATCGGCCTTTCTGCTTTTTTATCAAGTCTTCTTAATATTTCTATTTTATCTTCCTCTTTTGATATCCTTTCTTTTGGAAGATATTTCTTTCTAATAGCTTCTACTTCTTCCTGCTGTACTGCCGAATAAGTAGCTTCAAAGCTTTCTGTCATTCCCAATTCCTCTTTTCTGATTAATTAGCCGTTTTTTTTGCTTTCAGTTTTTCTTTCATTTTTCTAATCGGCAAAATACCACAAAAAACTGCCCCCGTCAACATTGCACAAACTGTTACTGCAAAAATCATTGTCTTTTTAAGTACCTTTTTTACTTTCTTTTTCATAGTAATCTCCATATTTATTGTTCGTTTTCTTTTGCTGTTTTGTTGATGAGGTAACTATAAGAAATTGATTTTAAATAAATATTTTTGAAATGTTAAAGTTTTGTTAATGCTATCCCTTTTTCATCTTAAATGTCTTGGTTTCACATTTTCTATTGTTCTCCTTTTAGCGTCTTCCCTAAATAACAAAGTGCAATCACCCCTGGTCCCGTGTGTGCCCCAATCACTGGTCCGACATCACTAAGGATTACCTTTGCCTGTGGATATGTTTCCTCTATCATTTGCTTCACAGCTTTTGCATCGTTCAAACAATCTCCATGAGAAATAAATACATAGTTCCAAGTATCTACATCTGCGTTCTCTTTCATTTTTGATACCAGTTCCTTCATGGCATGTTTTCTGCCACGCACTTTTCCAACGGTATCTAATTTTCCTTCTACAGTCACTTGAATCATTGGCTTGATATTTAATACCGAGCCTGCTACTGCTGTTGTTGCACTAATACGTCCGCCTCGTTTTAAGAAAAATAAATCATCTACCGTTACCTGATGATGAATTTTATCTTTGATAGACATAATACCTTCATAAATTTCTTCCATATCCGCACCTGCCTCACGCTTTAAGGCTGCATAATGCACCAAAAGTCCCTGACCTACGGACGCACATAACGTATCAATGGAACGTATTTTTCGTTGCGGATATTCCTCTTGCAATTCTCCTATCATCATCAAACCATTGTTATAAGTAACAGAAAGAGCAGAGGTAAATCCGATATACAAAATATCCTTTCCTTCTTCCAAGCTCTGTTTCATATGCTCTGCAAAATATCCAGGTGTTACAGCCGCCGTTTTTGCATTTGCCCCATTGCGAAGCTGTTCATAAAAAACCTTTGGTTCAATATCCTTATTTAGAATTGGCTCTTTGTCATCAATAATAACCTCTAATTGCATTACTTTTATATCGTACTTTTCTAACATCTCTCTCGGTAAATCACAAGAAGAATCTGTATAAATATCAAATTTCGACATGTTTCTACACTCCTTTTTATATAGTTTTGAATGCTATGTATTATGGTTTATTATAACACTTCATTTCTTTTATGCAATATCTATTTTCTAAATTTTTTATAACCATTTCACTACCTGATATTTCTATATATTCGGCGATAAAAAACTACGCCTCATATATAGCCCTCCGGGGGATGTGCACATACGCGAACAAAGAACTTGCCACTTCGTGATCGCGTGTGGCACAGGCGGCAATTTTTAATCACCACCTATATAAATTGTAAATTCTTGTAATTATTCCTTACCTTCATAATTACAATGCAATACCATCGTTCCTATAACACAAAAAAGAGGACTCCTACCTTGATATACTCTTTCGGAATCCTCTTTTGTTTATTTTGATATTTTATTATTCTTTTTCAAAAAATTCTTTATAAATCTTGCTGTCGAACTGACCTATCAACTGCTCATGCTTTAATGCTTCATAATCCAGCTTTAATGTAATTGTATCTTCATCCATATAAGAAGTAAATACCACGCCATCCGAACGTGTTACAGACAATATACCCTCTGTATAATTCCAAGTACATTCTTCTACCACCTTATACTTTGGCAATTTAAAATCACAAGTTCCATCTTCATAAAAACACAATTCTACTTCTGCCCATATTGATGAATACATAATATATGCGGGTGTTTTTTCTCCTTCCACTTCCGGTTCAATCAGTTCATCCGGTTCATCTGTATTATCAAGGTCTTCTGTTTCTGTTCCCATCACAACTTCAATCCCTGGCAATCTTGCATCTCGAATAATACTTGCATTATATGCACCCGCTGCTAATACACACGTTGCCGCTAAAAGAATGATTGCGTCTCTTTTCATAGCTCCCTCCTTTCATATTTTTTATTTTCTCCCACTCTATCCGTCATTTCCAAGGAATTTATTACATTCCTATTGCTTCTTAAAATTATACCATCATTAAAAGCCTTCTTTTTCATACAGACAATTTTTCATTGCACACAATCTTTATAACTTATGCTCTAATCCGATTTTTGAAATCACTTCTTTATTCAACTTCACAATAAAGATAGCTGTCATAATTGCAGACATTATTTCTGCTATCGGATAAGACCACCACACCAAATCTACATTTCCCAAACGTGACAGTGCAAATGCCACTGGAAGCAATACCAATAGCTGTCTTGCAATGGAAGTACACATACTATAAACTGCTCTGCCCATTGCCTGAAAAGAGGAACCCATTGCAATACAAGCTCCTGCCACAGGGAAACTTAAACTAATGGTACGAAGTGCAGGCACACCAATCGCTAACATCGTTTCTGATGCATCAAATAATCTTAAAAACGGCACTGGGAATATCTGGAATAACAACATTCCTACTGTCAAAATACCGACTGCATACGCTGCTGCCGTCTTCATTGTCTTTACTACGCGTTCTCTTTTTCCTGCACCATAATTATAAGCAATAATTGGAATTGTTCCATTATTTAAACCAAATACAGGCATGAAAATAAAGCTCTGCAACTTAAAGTATACACCAAATACCGCTGTTGCCGTAGAAGTAAACGAAATTAAAATACGATTCATTCCATAATTCATGACTGAACCTATCGCCTGCATAACAATCGACGGCACTGCAATCACATAAATCTGCTTAATAATATCCAAATCAGGTTTAAATCCCTTTAATTGCACCTGTACTTCCGGATTTTTCTTAGAATTAAAGAACACCGATAACGCTCCTGCTGCAATCTGACCAACTACCGTTGCAATTGCCGCTCCCTTAATTCCAAGCTCTGGAAAACCAAACAAGCCAAAAATTAAAATCGGGTCTAAAATCAAGTTTACAATGGCACCTGCCATCTGTGTATACATAGTATAAATCGTTTTTCCTGTTGCCTGCAGCATACGTTCAAACATGACCTGTGTAAAAATTCCTGCCGAAGCACAACAACATATCACCAAATAATCTTTTCCATACACAATAATTTCTTCAATGTCTGTCTGACTTCTAAAAAACGGCTCTATGAAAAATAAACCAATGATTAAAAATAAAAGATAACTCACTAAAACAAGAAATACGGAATTTGTTGCCACCTTATTTACTTTCTTATAATCTTTCTGTCCAAGTGTCCTTGCAAGTAAGGCATTCACACCAACTGCCGTTCCTACGCCCACAGCAATCATTAAATTCTGAATTGGAAATGCCATTGACACAGCCGTCAGTGCATTTTCACTAATCCTCGCTACAAAAATACTGTCTACAATATTATACAATGCCTGTACCAACATAGAAATCATAATTGGCAAGGACATCGAAAGTATTAGCTTTCCAATCGGCATAACGCCCATTTTATTCTCTTGTACATTCTTTTCCTGCATAATTATCCTCTCATTCTAAAATATCATCAATTCCACAGTGCTATATCTATATAGGCGGTGATTGAAAATCACGCCTGCGCCACACGCGGTCACGAAGTGACAAATTCCTTATACGCGTGTGTGTGCATCCCCCGGAGGGTCTATATATGAGGCGAAGTTTTTAATCGCCGAATATATATATAGACGGTGATTGACTTCTTTTTTCCTTATCATTTACTCCTATCAAACAATTATTCCCGTTAAATCGTTTTTCTTTTCTCAAAGAAATCATCAATTGTTTTTATAATATCTTCCGGCTTCATTGTTTTTAATAAATATCCTTCTGGTTTCAAAGACATTACCTGTGTAATACTTTCTCTGTCATTTTTACTTGTTAAAAAAATAACAGGTACACTGCTAAACTCTGTTTCAGTACGAATCATTTCTAATACCTGTTTTCCATTTACAACCGGCATTTCATAATCCAACAATACAAGGTCTGGTTTATTCAAAGTCAAATATTTAATTGCCATCGCTCCCGAATTTGCCAAAATTACCTGATATTTATCTTCCAGCCAACCCTTTACATTACGAAGCATTGCTCCTGAATCATCTACCACTAAAATTTTCTTCTTCATATGCTTTCCATAGTACTGTATATATTCATCTACAGAAGTCACTACATCCTTTACATCAATCGGACGTGGAAATGCTTTCTGCATCGCATGAGCAGGAATAATCGCTTTTACATTTTCAATATCATTGCTATCGCCCATTACAAAAAATGGAATATCTTCTTCTACTGCTTTATCTCGTAAAAATACTAACGCTTGACGTTCATCGCCATTTTCCGGTTCTGTATATAATAAAACCGCTGCAATTTCTTCTTTTATATTGCTGATAGCATCAATTTTAATATCTGCTTCTATCAAATGATAATTTAACTTCTTTAACTGCTCTGCTACTGACATTACCAAATAACTTTTGTTTTTAGAAACTACTAATATATTCTGCATTTCTTCCCCTCTCATTTCTCATTCTTTAAGATAATTGACAGATTAATTCTTCTGTCAAATTCATAATTTCTTCCATTGCCACATCTGCCACATAAGCACTTAATTCATCTATTCGGCTTTGGTACTCCTCTGAAACAGCATAACTCTCAAGTTCACGCATTGCTTCATCGGCAGCATCTAAATCAAACATATCTACCGCATCTTTTAATCTTTGTAAAGTGCCTATAAATTCTTCTGTCGAAACTTCCCGCTTCTCTTGATTTTGCATCCTTCCATACGGCTCTAAAATTGGTTTATAGCTCCGATATAATGTTATCACATCAGGAGTCAATTTTTCCAGTATTTCCTGTTCATTTCTATTACCAATCTGCTCCAATTGATAAAACTTTTCTGACAGTTCTAAGGCACCTATCATACGAGCCGTATTTTTTAATGCGTGTACCTCAATAGTATAATCCCGCAGCATACCATCAGCAAGGCATTTTTCTATCTTTACTGATTTTTGGTCAATTAATTTATAAAAATCTCCAAGCAGGCTGATAAACAATTCTTTTGTTCCCGAATTGGCAATTCCCGCTTTTACATCAAGCCCCTCAATCACCAAATTTTCTTCCGAAACAAAGGTTTCGCAATCTCCATTTTGGTAAATGTCCGTTTGCTTCTCATTTTTTACACTGTCTGCAGCTACCTGCACTTTTTCCGGTGGAAGCCATCTGCGAATACATTTACAAATTTCACGAAACTTAATTGGCTTTGCCACAAAATCTGTTAGATTATTTTTTCGGAAATTCTCTCTTGCCTCCATCGTTGCATTTGCAGTCAATGCCACAATTGGCAATGTTTCATAATACTCGCCGCCTAATCCACGAATTACCTTTGTGGCCTCAATTCCATCCATCACCGGCATCATATGGTCCATAAAAACCATATCATATCTGTTTTCCCGAATTTTTTTCACTGCTGCTTTTCCATTCGCCGCTGTATCAATCTGTAAATGCAGAGGTTCTAATAAACCAATCGCAACCTTTAAATTCATTTCTGTATCATCTACAATTAAAATCTTTGCATCTGGCGCCATGAAACCTGTAATACTTTCTTTTTCTTCATTGAAAGAAACTTCCTCATGGTTAATAATCTGACAAAAATTTAAACTGTATAATGGTTTATTAATTAACGTTCCCTTCTGTCCTGACAAATTCTGCCGCATCGGATTTTGTAAAATACAAAATGTCGTCTTCCATTCCTCCATCTGCTTTCGTTCTGCCAAAGAAACTGCTCCCGGGTCGTCTGTAAAAAACGCATCAATGTGAACACCAGTTTGTATTGTTTCTTCCAGTTTCACATCTGACACATTATACTGTGCTACAAGTTCTTTATATTTTTTCAGCACCAATTCATTATCAAATCTGGCACTTAATACCACCTCATTTGCAGGTTTTCTTCGGATATCTGCCGCACGTTTCTCACTACAAACCTTTTGTGGAATCGTAAAAAGAAAGGTACTTCCCTTTCCATACTCACTTTCTACCGAAATACTTCCACCCATCAATTCTACTAACTGCTTACAAATCGCAAGTCCTAAACCTGTTCCTTCTTTATAACGATTTTTTTTCGTATCAACCTGCTGAAATGTCCCAAACAGTTTTTCCTTATCTTCTTCTTTTATTCCCTGTCCTGTATCTTCAATCCGAAAATCAAGTAAAATTTTTTCGGAATCACTTTTTTGTATCCGTACCCAAAGTTTCACAAATCCTTCTTCTGTAAATTTAATGGCATTATTCATCAAATTAATCACCACCTGACGAATACGCTGTACATCTCCATAGAGTTTCATTGGAAGTTCTATATCAATATCGTAAAGCAGTTCCACATGTTTCTCCCCAATACGATTCAAAAAAATCATCGCCAAATCGTGAAACATGGACATTGGTTCGTATTCGTCTTCGATAATCTCCATTTTCCCTGATTCAATTTTAGAAAAATCTAAAATATCATTGATAATTGTAAGAAGTGCATTACCTGAGCTTTTAATATTATAAAGATACTCTTTCGTATGCTCCGGTAAATCCTCTCGAAGAAGAATATCTGTCATTCCGACAATCGCATTCATTGGCGTTCGGATTTCATGTGACATATTCGACATAAACATCGATTTTGCCTGATTGGCTTCTTCTGCACGTTCTTTTTCTTCCTCTAACTGATGCAGTAACTCACATTGTTCACTCACATCAATCAGCAGCATACTATAACCTTGAATTTTTCCATCTTGATGAATTGGCTCTACTTCTTTTGTATAATGCTTTCCTTCCATATGTATATTCAATTCATCATTTAAAAACAGTTCCTTAATCCGTTTTGAAAGCGGGTGGTTTTTCCCCAGTAAGCGAAGCTCAGGAAACATACTTTTTGCACATGGGTTAGAATCCAAGTAACCATACATACTATCTGCAATAATAAAAATATTATTCGAATGTTCAATCACCCATTCTCTCCCTTGGTCAGTAATATTGAAAAATTCACCTTTTAATACACCTAAAATAATAGATAAAATGGATAACGATGCTGAAATCGGAACTAAGTCAAACGGAACTTTAAATAATAACATTATATGCAGCGACATACAGATTACGAACTCTGCACCTGCCAGTTTTGCAATATTATACCGTTCAAGTTGTATCTTCATCTGAAACATTTTTATCAAAGTATAAATCAATACCCAAAATAAAATGACACACAACATACTATACCTTATGAAGTATAAGGTCCCGGGCTGCGCTATCATATAGGTTACACCAAACTCCGTTCCCACTCTGCCAAATTGTAAATGCCGAAATACCACTCGAAGCGGGTCATCTATCCACAAATTGACTACAACAAGACCATCTATAATGCTCTGTATCACCATCATTAGTATCAGCCATGGCTTTGTCTGTATTTTAAAATAAGTGGCAACAAATAAAATAAAAGATAGATAAAACAATACATTTCCCAAATATTCCATTTTAAGTGCTATGATTGCACCATCTTCCGTTTCTGACCAAATCAGCAGCCAATAGCTTGCATTGATAATCAAACAGCCTAAATTGGTAAGCATCAGACTCATACTGCTAAACATTCGATTCATAGATGCCTTGATATGCTGTTTCCGAAACATTGATACAAAACCGACTAGTGGCACTAAAATACCAATAAACTGTAACACTGGTACTAAAATCAATAAACTCATTTTATCCCTCATTTCTGCTAAAAAATATCTGCTTTCTATATATTCGGCGATTAAAAACTTCGCCTCATATATAGACCCTCCGG
>CAYMHX010000073.1:0-10143 GCA_964390325.1 uncultured Roseburia sp.
TAGAGTCGTAAGGCTCTTAGAAGCCCATTACCTTTAGGTGATGGGTAGTTCACTATAGATGTATCATAACTATGAGGGTATTGAATAGTTACGAAAAATGATAAAGGGAAAAGCAGAATGATAACAAGTACAAGTAATCAGCAGATAAAAAATCTATCACTTTTGATAAAGAAAGCAAAAGCAAGAAAAGAACAGGGTTTTTTTGTTGTAGAAGGACGAAAAATGGCAGAGGAAGCTCCTAAGGAATGGATTGTAAAAACCTATGTATCAGAGTCGTTTCTTCGAGAAAATGACTCCTTTCTTGCTTCTTGGGAATATGAAACTGTATCGGACTCTGTTTTTAAAGCAGTTTCTGATACACAGACTCCACAAGGAATTTTATGTTTGATAAAGCAGCCGAAATATCGCTTAGAACAGCTTTTGGCAGGAGAAAAGACACATTTATTAATCTTAGAAAGCATTCAAGACCCGGGAAATTTAGGAACTATGCTTCGGACTGGAGAAGGTGCGGGAATCAGTGGTGTGATTATGAATCAGACAACTGTTGATTTATTTAATCCGAAAACCATTCGTTCTACAATGGGAAGTATTTATCGTATGCCGTTTTATGTGGCAGAGGATTTAAAGCAGACGGTTTTGGATTTAAAGCAGCAGGGAATTTTTATGTATGCAGCTCATTTAAAAGGAACTCTATGTTATGATGAGCCGAATTATCGAAAACCGACAGCCTTTATGATAGGAAATGAAGGAAATGGTTTATCAGAGGAATTGGCAGATTGTGCAGATACTTATATTAAAATTCCAATGGAAGGAAGGGTAGAATCTTTAAATGCAGCCATTTCAGCCGCATTGTTAATGTATGAAACAAAGCGTCAGCGGCGTTAGGGAGAGTGAGGAGAAAACATTGAGGATTTGGTTTAAAATAATAAAAAATAATCATTTGCTCCGAGATACAACGATTACAGATGAAAGTAAGGATACTCGAACACATAAAATTTTTGGAGCATTAGAGCAGGCTTGTTATGAATTTGATTTAAGCAGACCTATTTGGTTAGATGTAAATATAAAAGAATTTAAACAGAATGCAAAGACTCGTTTTCGCCAAGAGAGTTTTGTAGAACAGATTGCGTTTGATTTTTTGGAAATGCATATTATTGAAGAAGATTAGAAAATTATTATTTGCTCAAAAATAAATATTAATTTTTCATCTTGAAACATTAGCTGTCGCAATCCAATTGGCCTTAGATAATGGGTAGTTCACTAGTTATATTTTAGTAATCGTTAAGAAAGTGAGATAATTATGGAAGGTGAAAAGAGAAGAAAAGAATTAGTCTCAATCCTGACGTTGGCAGATACTCCGATTTCGGGTACGGATTTGGCAAAACGGTTGGGTGTGAGCCGTCAGGTGATTGTGCAGGATATTGCTTTGCTTCGTGCTGTGGATAAAAATATTTTAAGTACGAATAAGGGTTATG
Organism: uncultured Roseburia sp.; assembly: GCA_964390325.1. Taxonomy (GTDB): domain Bacteria; phylum Bacillota; class Clostridia; order Lachnospirales; family Lachnospiraceae; genus Roseburia. The sequence goes on from CAYMHX010000073.1 coordinate 1,476, forward strand.
TCCTTTATGTCCCTCAAAAAGAAAACAGCAAGGTGAAACGGAGCTTTGCAGTTAATCATACGAAACCACAGATTAAAGATGAATTATATACCATTGTAGATTGTGGTGGGAAAGTATTAGATGTTGTAGTAGAACATGATATTTATGGGCAGATTATGGTGGATTTGATTTTGTGCAATCGGTTAGATGTGGATGAATTTCTAGAACGAATTGAGCATAGCAAAAGCCGACCATTGAAGGTATTGACAGAAGGAGAACACTGGCACACCGTAGAAGCTGATTCAGAAAAGATATTGGATAAAATTGGAGAAAAATTAAAAGAAAAGGGATATTTAAGAGAATAGATTCAAAAAGTGTTTTGACCTGCTCTGATAGTTACATTTTTTTTTATAAAAATGCTTGCATATCTATATTTTGCATGCTATACTGTAAAACAATTGTAAATACACCTGACAAGACAGCTGAAAAGATTTTGTATTGTAGTGATACAGTTACTGATGTTATGTGAAAAGTAACTATTCAGAGCAGTTCAAAAGACTCGTTGTTTGGAACAAAAGAACATGATTTAGGTGTACAAAAAGTAGCATCGAATAAGGTATAAGATTGCGAGGAAAAAATGAAAAAGACAAAAGAATTTTTAAAGAGAAAAAATGTTGAAATTTCAGTAAAACGCTATTTTATTGATGCATTGGGTGCAATGGCACAGGGATTGTTCGCTTCTCTTTTGATTGGAACAATTATCGGGACACTTGGAACACAGTTTGGAATGGAGATTTTCGTTACTGTTGGAAATTATGCCAAAGCAGCGGTAGGACCTGCGATGGCAGTTTCGATTGGTTATGCCTTACAGGCTCCGCCGTTGGTTTTATTTTCACTGGCAGCAGTGGGAACGGCGGCAAATGAATTAGGTGGTGCGGGAGGACCATTATCGGTTTTGATAGTAGCTATTTTTGCGGCAGAATGTGGTAAAATTGTTTCTAAGGAAACAAAAATAGATATCATTGTAACACCTTTTGTCACAGTTTTTGTCGGAATACTTCTTTCACTTTGGTTTGCTCCAACCATTGGTGCAGCAGCAAGTGCATTGGGAAATATGATTATGTGGGCAACAGAACAGCAGCCATTTGTAATGGGAATGATAGTGTCGGTTGTCGTAGGAATTGCTCTTACACTTCCAATCAGCAGTGCAGCTATTTGTGCAGCTTTAGGCTTAACAGGGCTTGCAGGCGGAGCAGCAGTAGCAGGCTGTTGCGCACAGATGATAGGTTTTGCCGTATTGAGTTTTAAAGAAAACGGCTGGGGAGGTTTTTTTGCACAGGGAATCGGTACTTCGATGTTGCAGATGGGAAATATTATAAAAAATCCAAAAATCTGGCTGCCTGCCATTTTGACTTCCGCAGTGACAGGACCATTGGCAACCTGTGTCTTCCATTTAGAAATGAATGGAGCAGCCGTTTCTTCGGGAATGGGAACTTGTGGATTGGTAGGACAGATTGGAGTTTATACAGGATGGCTTTCGGATATTGCAGCAGGTACAAAACAGGCAATTACAGGAATGGACTGGCTGGGGATGATTTTGATTTGCTTTATACTTCCAGCGGTATTTGCTTGGGGATTTGGATTGTTTTTCCGTAAAATTGGATGGATTAAAGAAAATGATTTGAAATTAGAGTTATAAAAATACAGTCCAAAAAACGCAAAAACGTTTTTCGGACTGTATTTTTATTTATTCGAACTGTGCTCCATAAGGAACACAATCTTCATATCCAAGTGTCTGATAAATGACCTTCAAGAGTCGTTTCACGCAGGCTTTTAAATCTTCTCTTGCAAGCTCTCCCGAGGCTAAAGCCTGACGGATATTTTCAATATCACCTTGGAATCCGGGCATAATTAGGTCATTTCCTGCCATAGCACATTGCCATGAGTTGCTTCCTCCCATTGGGAAGGTAGTAGTCCAGTCTGTCATAATAATTCCTTGGAAATCCCATTCATCTCTTACAACAGTAGTGCAAAGGTCTTTGCTGTTTGCTGTATGTACGCCATTAATCAAGTTATAAGAAGTCATAATTGCCATTGGCTGTGCTGTTTTTACTGCAATTTCAAATCCTTTTAAATAAATTTCACGAAGTACACGTTCTGAAACAACACTATTAGAACCCATACGATTGTCTTCCTGATTATTGCAGGCAAAATGTTTAATCGTAGTTCCAACACCTGCAACGGACTGAACACCTTTTGTAATCGCTGCGGCGGTCATACCCGTAAGCAATGGGTCTTCGGAATAGTATTCAAAGTTACGTCCACACAATGGATTTCTATGAATATTCATACCAGGTGCAAGCCACCATGAAATGCCAAATTCCTGCATTTCTTCTGCAACAGCCTGTCCGACTGTTTTTAAAAGTTTCGTATTCCATGTCTGAGCAAGCATCGTTCCGACAGGGAAAGCCGTACAATATTGATAATAAGTATCCGCATTGTCATGTTCTTCCAGTGGAGCGAAAAATCCCCCTTCTAAAGCAGCTAAAAGTCCGACACCGTAAATTTCCTTTGTATTACGGTCAACACTGTATTTTTTAAGCAGACGTAGACCAGCAGGACCATCTGCCATGGAAATACCAGGAATGTCAAATTTTTCTTCTAAGATAGCGGAGGTTTCTCCGGCAGCTCCCGGAGTCATAATTCCCGCAGAACCTAACGCAGTTTCCTGTCCTTTGCTGATTTCACCGATGACCATAGAAATCAATTCTTCATCCGATAATTGATTTACAATATTTTCTGCCATTGCGTCAAACTGATTTGATGCAATGTACTTTGCTGCAATGCGTGTTTTTTCTGTTGGTTGTGGTGTAAAAGAAATCGGAATAAGCCCTTTTTCTGTTGCTTCTTTTAACCATTTTTCTTCTAAAGAGTAACGGTTTTCGCAAACCAATTCTTCTAATTCTTCTTTTAAAGGACAAATAGAAGAAACTGTTTCTAAAATAGTGTCGTTTTCGACAGATAAAATAGCTTCTAAGGTGACATTACGGGAAGAATTTCCGACCCAAATACCGTACATTCCTTTTTCAGCAAGCCATGCAGAGTTTTGCTCGGAAAAGCTGGCAAGTGTATTAGATGGAATGGTAATGGTAAGCGTTTCGCTTTCTTGAGGTGCTAATAACTTTGTTTTTGCAAATCCACATAAGCGTTTGTATTCTTTTGGAATGCTTCCTTGTGGGCAGGAAGCATAGACTTGAACAACTTCTTTTCCAAAATAAGTAGTTCCAGTATTTGTAACGGTGGTTATGATTTGAACACCGTCTTCATTTGTGAAAATTTTATCAGTGTGAATGGAAAAATCGGTATAGGACAGTCCATATCCAAATGGAAATGCAACCTCTTTTTCAAAGCTGTCAAAGTAACGATAGCCGATATAAATGCCTTCTTCGTATTTTTCCGTAGTAACGTTTCCATTGTTATGACTAAAGGTGTCAGCATTTGGAAAGTCAGAATACTGTTTTGTCCATGTATCAGTTAATTTACCGCTAGGAGTAACACGGCCTGTTAAAACATCGGCTAGAGCATTTCCACCCTCCATACCAGCCTGTGAAAGACTTACAATGCCTCGCACATTGGAAAGGGAGAAAATATCATTCATATCAATCTGACCACCTGTATTAAGGATAATAATCATATCTTTTCCTTGTGCCGATAAGGTTTGTAAATCTTCTTTTTCGTGTTCGGTCAGATAATAGTCACCTGCCTGTGCAAAACGGTCTGCAGCCTCGCCTGCAGTACGGCTGATAACATAAATGAATACATCAGCATTTGCCATATCATTATCAGTGATAATTCTTCCTTCCGGCATTTTATAAGTGTGGTTGGAATAAATTTGGAACAGCTCTAGAAGTTCTCTGCCTTCCATATTTTTAAAAATATCATCACGCCAGTCTTCTCTGGATTTGATATACCTTTTTTGGAAATCTTCCACCCAGTCACGGCTTACCACATCAATCCCTTGTGTTAAAAAACCTTCATAAATATTCACCGATTTACGTTCATTTACATCTCCTGAACCGGTACCGCCTTTGATAGTTGCTCCTGCACCACTTCCAAAAAGTCCTACCTTGCAGCCAGAACGTAAAGGAAGGACACCGTCATTTTTCAGTAAAACAATCCCTTCTGAGGCAGCAGCTCTTGCAATAACACGATTTTTTTCTTCGCGTGTGCTGACAGAAGGATTGGTAGTTCCGCTGTAGGAACGGATTCTTCGTTTCATAGAGAGCCTCCTTATAAAAATAATATGTAGTACGAATTTTCTAATATTGCATTTTTTTATTATAACAAATGGTAAGGATTTTATAAATGATAAAATAGATAAATTTGCAATATTCGTAACAGTTTATATAGGCGGTGATTGAAAATCACGCCTGCGCCACACGTGGTCACGAAGTGACAAATTCCTGCAACTTTAGTTGTATGTACGCGTGTGTGTGCATCCCCCGGAGGGTCTATATATGAGGCGAAGTTTTTAATCGCCGAATATATAGTATAGGATAAAATCCTTGTTGTTTTATCCGTAAGAATGTGCTTCATAAATTTTAATAATTTGATTGAGAGATAAAATATCTCTTGTTATAATTAGAGAAAGATGTTAGGTATTTGGATTTTTGGAGCAGACTTGAAAAAGAGTAACCATTCAGAATAAAAAATAGATTGGAGAAGAAAAATATGCAAATTAAATCCTTACATATTAAAAATTTTAAATCCATCCGAGAATTGGATATTGTAGACATTGAAAATGCTCTTATTTTAGTGGGAAAAAATAATACAGGAAAGACGGTTGTCTTGGATGCTATTCGTGCAGTCACAGGAGATTATGTGGTCAAAGAAACAGACTTTAATGAGAAAAAACAAAAAATAGAAATCGGTATGGCGTTGGAAATCACAGCAGAGGATTTGAAACTGTTTCATGCACAGGGAATGATTAGTAATTATAAACGATATGAAGCATGGGAAAGAGATTTTGGTGAGAAATTGCCGTCTTATACAGAAGGAATTCTTCACTTTGTCTGTACCATAAATCAAAATGGAAAAGTACGTTATGATGATGGTTCGCATAAAAATAATCGTTATATTTTAGAAGTGCTTCCAAAACTGCATTTTATTGACACAACGAGAAATGTAGCACCGCTGCAGGAAGATTTGTTGATGTTTCAAAAGTCAGAAGAATTAAGTGTTTTGCGCAGCAATGTATGTATATTTAACGGTGCAAAATCCTGCAATCAGTGTTTTCAATGTATCGGTTTGATTAATCAAAAAAAGCCGGAAGAATTACAGGTGCAGGAAACGGCAAGACTTTTGGAATATAAAATGTACCAGTTAAATTTGAATGAATTTGCTCAAAAAATCAATGAAAATTATCGGAAAAATGGAGGTGTTGAGGAAATTCGCTGTAATCTTTCCTGCGATGTGGAACAACTTTTTTCTATTAATGTAGAAGCATGGCATGAAGAAGCAAAGCATTTAAGTCCTGTGGAACATTTGGGAAATGGTATGAAAAGTATTTATATGCTTTCTTTGTTAGAAACCTATATTGAGGATGAAAAAAGTATACCAAGTATTATAATTGTAGAATACCCGGAACTGTTTTTACATCCATCTTTGCAAAAAACAGCAAGTAAAATTTTATATCGTTTATCCAAAAAAAATCAGGTCATTTTTACCACGCATTCGCCGAATATCGTAGCGAATTTTACCAGAGGTCAGATTTGTCAGATGATATTAGACGAAGATGGTTATTCTGCTGTAAGGCAGAATGCAGATATTGATGATATTTTAACGGATTTAGGATATAGTGCAAATGATTTTTTAAATGTGGATTTTGTGTTTATTGTGGAAGGAAAACAGGACAAAACCAGGCTTCCGCTGCTTTTGGAAAAATATTATTCAGAAGTACATGATGAGGAGGGTGAATTATCCCGCATTTCCATTATTACGACCAATAGCTGTACCAATATTAAAACTTATGCAAATTTAAAATATATGAATCAATTATATCTGCGTGACCAGTTTTTAATGATACGAGACGGTGATGGAAAAAATCGGGAAGAACTTGCCAATCAATTATGTAAGTATTATAGCGAACGGAATTTGCAGGATGTTGACAAACTTCCGAGAGTACGCAGAGAAAACGTCTTGATTTTGAAATATTATTCGTTTGAAAATTATTTTTTAAATCCAAAAATTATGGCACAGTTAGGAATAGTAGAAAGTGAAGATAATTTTTGGGAAATTTTATTTGGAAAATGGAAACAGTATTTGCATCGGATTGTCAGCGGAAGACATTTAATTGAAGTGCTTGGAAAAGATATCGAATCTATCGAAGAATTAAAGGCAAATTATGAAACCTTTAAAATCTATATGAGAGGGCATAATTTATATGATATTTTTTACAGTAAATTTCGAGGAGAAGAAACGGAGTTGCTGAGACGTTATTTAGAATTAGCACCGCGTGAGGATTTTGCAGATATTTTAGATACAATTGATTCATTTGTATATTTTGACAGCAGGAAGAAGTAAAAGATGATAACTATTCAGAGCCAAAGAAATTTTCCAAAAAGTATACCTGCTCAGATTGTTGAAGTGTTTTATTGCAAGCAATATCGATACTTTTTATGAAAATTGTCTTGTCTCTAAATAGTTGGGAATTGCTGAAATTTTCAGAAAATTTTATAAAAATAAAATAGTTTACAAATAATAAAAATATTTTTTGAAAATAGATTGACAAATAAAAAGAAAAGTGCTAATATACATATAACAACAAAAGAAACTAATTACAAATTCCGATAATTAGAAAATGAAAGAATTGGAGGTACAGTCCAATGAGAACAGAAGAAAACTAACTTCAATATAAGAAGTGGTAATGAAAATAAATTTTCATGAAAATAAATTTTTATAAAAATAAGATTTTCACTTATATTGAACATTTACCACACCATTTATCATAGATAGTATAAATTCAAGAAAAATGCGTATATTTTAGGATAGAAAGTCTATAAAAAACAAATTGTTGATTATTTGAATAAATGGTTGATGGGTTGTTATATAGATAAGTCTACAGAAAGAGGTACAAAATTGAATATTGAACTTATATAAAACGGTCACTATAGCAAAAAATTGCAATAGTGGCCGTTCATTATTATCCAAGTATTTTATTGATAAATGTCAGCATAGCATTTTCATATTTTTGCGCATCTGTCATATAACAAAGTCCATGTCCTGCATCTGCTACAGTAACAAGTGTCACAGAAGCGGGATTGGCTTTTTTTATTTCTCGACTCATATCACAAGGTACAAAGGTATCGCCTTCTCCATGGATAATTAAAATAGGAAGTTTGGTATGTTTTACCGCAGATACGGCACTGGTTTCTTCTAAATTAAAGTGTGCAAATAATTTAGCTCCCAGTTTAATAAAAGGATACATCAAATGGTCCGGTAAATGCATTTCCGTTCGACAGACCTTTCGAATAATATCTTTTGGTGCAGAATAGGGACAGTCTGCAATGATACCTTTTACATTAGAAGGAAGTTCTAAATCGGAAGCCATTAATACGGTTGCTGCACCCATAGAAAGTCCTACTAAAATGATTTCTACATCTTCTCCAAAACGAGAACGGGCATAAGAAATCCAAGCTAGAACGTCACGACGTTCTAATACACCGAAGGTAATGTTTTTTCCATCGCTTTTTCCATGAGAACGCTGGTCTACCACAAGTGCATTGTGTCCAATTTTTTCCGCATAAGAGCTGCCGCCACAAAAATCTAAGATAGCACTGCTTTTATATCCATGAAATTGAATTTGTAAAGGTGCATTGTCACAAACATGGTAGTATCTTCCATATAATTTTTTTCCGTCAAATGTTAAAATAGTGACTGGTTCAAAAGAACGTGAAAGCATATGAGAGACGGATTTTTCAATTCCTTTTCGGACTTTTATATAAGGTTCTCCGTTTGGCAGATGGATTTTTACATCTTCATCTAAAATTCGTTTTGGTGCAAGGAATGCAAGACGGTAACTGATGTAGGCTGTCAATAAAATAAGAAGGGATAGGAGTAGCAGAATTTTTAGTAGTATCATAAGTTATAGACCTTTCTAGTGATAATACAGTGAGAAAATTTTTATCACTGAGTATATAGTATAATGAGATTAGAAAATGATGTCAAAATATTTCGTATTTTATTTCCTAAGAATATTAAAAAAGACTATGCAATCGAACATAAGTTTGACATAATGCTTTTTAGAAAGAAAATACAGAAGAAAAAAGAGCTTTTATTTAGAGGTAAGTAACGCTTTGAAACGAGGGAAATATGGGCCAAAATGCAACAAAAGAACAGGAAATTATTATAAAAGAAACGGAAGCCTTTATTCGTATAAAAAGTACCTTATAAGATTTTAAATGGTGCGTAGTTTTATAATTCGGAAGAAATATATCAGTAGTTATGAGCCAAAAGGAGATATGTTTTTTACAAGACCGTCCGGTTTTTTCTATGAAGAATGTGATGATTTGCGAAGACTTGGAACAGCAGCCGTAGAGCTTACATATTTGGCAGCAGGGAGAGTAGAGTTGTATTTTGAAATATATAGGCGGTGATTGAAAATCACGCCTGCGCCACACGCGGTCACGAA
>CAYMHX010000074.1:0-10051 GCA_964390325.1 uncultured Roseburia sp.
GAAGCGAATTTGCATGCAGAAATCAATAAGTTACTGGTCATGTGTGAACAGTAACCAACTTAGAATTGATTAAATTGTTACAAATTTCACTTGATTTTTAATTGTTAGTGTGCTAACAATATAATTATACATGATAGAAATATAATGTCAATTAGAAATAAAATAAAAAGTCTATAAACGTAACTATTCAGAGCAGTTGCATTGTAGTGTAAAGACATTTTTGAGCGAATGGAGAAGAACGATGGAAGATGCATTGAGCAAAGAAGGAAACGTAGGATATAAACTTCGTTTTTTACACAACCAGATACATAATCATATGGAGTATCAGAAGCAGCAGAATGAATCGGATACAGGGGAGCTTACCCGTATGCAAAGGTTTACGATTGGATTTCTATATCGCAATAGTGAAAAAGAAATTTATCAGAAGGATATTGAAGCAGAATTTGCTATTTCAAGGGCGACAGCTTCTAATATGCTTTCTTTGATGGAACGAAAAGGATTGTTAGTCAGAGAACCTGTAAAGCACGATGCACGTTTAAAGAGGCTGGTACTTACAGAGTTGTCAAGGAAGATGCATAGACAGGTAGAACAGGATATTAAAGATACGGAGGCACTTTTGACTAAGGGAATGTGTAAGGAAGATAGACGGCATCTCCATCGTTATTTAGACCTTATGATACAAAATCTAGTAGAGAGTGGCGAAGATACTACTACTATTTGTTGTAAAGAGAAAAAAGACTAAAAAAATAAACGATTTCTGAGACGAAATTTTGGTAAAAGTGATTAAGAGTGGCATAAATACTGGATTTGTGCCACTTTTTTTGTTTTTTTGACTCCACACAATCTAGTAAATGATGTTGACAAAGCCACAAGATGTTGTATACTGGATTGTAGCCGCTTTAAAAAAGTGGTACATGGAAAGAGTTAGGGGATAAAGGAGAGTAACATGAAAATTATTAAAAGAAGTGGCAGTGAAGTTTCTTTTGATATCGAAAAAATCGAGGGAGCAGTACGTTCAGCAAATGAGAGTGTACTTGATTATGAAAAACTGGGTGAGGAGCAGATTTTAGAAATTTTAGATAATGTCGAAAATGCCTGCTGTAATATGAAACGCTCTCCAAGTGTAGAAGAAATTCAGGATATGGTCGAAAACCAGATTATGAATCAGAGAGCATTTACAGTAGCTCGTAATTACATTACATATCGCTACAAAAGAGCATTGATTCGTAAATCCAATTCAACGGATGAACAGATTTTAAGTCTGTTGGAATGTAATAATGAAGAAGTGAAGCAGGAAAATTCCAATAAGAATCCAACTGTAAACAGTGTACAGCGTGACTATATGGCAGGAGAAGTCAGCAAGGATATTACCAAACGTTTCTTGTTAGACGCAGATATTGTAGAAGCACATGAAAAAGGATTAATTCATTTCCATGATGCTGATTATTTTGCACAGCATATGCACAATTGCTGTTTGGTAAATTTAGAAGATATGCTTCAGAATGGTACGGTAATCAGTGAAACGATGATTGATACACCAAAGAGCTTTTCAACAGCCTGTAATATTGCGACACAGGCGATTGCACAGATTGCCAGTTCACAGTATGGTGGTCAGAGTATTTCGCTTTCACATTTAGCACCGTTTGTAGATGTCAGCCGACAGAAATTCCGTAAACAGGTAGCAGAGGAGCTTGCTGCAACAGGGATTGAGCCGACGGAAGAACGTGTGAATAAAATCGCAGAACTTCGTGTACAGGATGAAATTAAAAGAGGGGTACAGGTGATTCAGTATCAGGTCATTACACTTATGACTACAAATGGACAAGCACCATTTATTACTGTTTTTATGTACTTAGACGAAGTACCGGAAGGACAGTTAAGAGATGACCTTGCGGCGATTATTGAGGAAATGTTACATCAGCGTATTTTAGGAGTGAAGAATGAAAATGGTGTCTATATTACACCTGCATTCCCAAAACTGATTTATGTATTAGAAGAAGATAATATCAGAGAGGGTACAAAATATTGGGAGCTTACAAAACTGGCAGCAGCATGTACAGCTAAAAGAATGGTACCTGATTATATCTCTGAAAAAATAATGAAGAAGTTGAAAGATGAAAACTGCTACACCTGTATGGGATGTCGTTCTTTCTTAACTGTAGACAGAACCAAAGAAAACTATGCAAATGCTAAAAATTATGTTCCAGGCAAGAAATATTATGGAAGATTTAATCAAGGTGTTGTCACTATTAACTTAGTAGATGTAGCTTGTTCTTCAGAAAGAAATATGGAGAAGTTTTGGGAGATTATGGATGAACGTTTAGAACTCTGTTATAGAGGCTTAATGGCACGCCACAATCGTTTAAAAGGTACTCCGTCTGATGTTGCACCGATTCTTTGGCAGAATGGGGCATTGGCACGTTTGAAAAAGGGAGAAAAGATTGATAAGCTGTTATACGATGGTTATTCTACTATTTCTCTTGGATATGCAGGACTTTGCGAATGTGTCAAATATATGAAGGGTGTTTCGCATACTGACCCGGATGGTACACCATTTGCTTTAGAGGTAATGCGTTACTTAAATGAAGCCTGTGCAAAATGGAAAGCAAAACACAATATTGATTTCAGTTTGTATGGAACTCCATTAGAGTCTACTACTTATAAATTTGCAAAATGTTTACAGAAGCGTTTTGGTATCATTGAAGGTGTAACAGATAGAAATTATATTACAAATAGTTATCATGTACATGTAACAGAAAATATTAATGCATTTGCAAAATTAAAATTTGAGGCACAGTTCCAAGAACTTTCACCAGGTGGTGCTATCAGCTATGTAGAAGTTCCGAATATGCAGGATAATTTAGAAGCAGTTCTTTCAGTAATGCAGTATATTTATGAAAATATCATGTATGCAGAATTAAATACAAAGAGTGATTATTGTCAGGAATGCGGCTATTCAGGAGAAATTCGCATTGTAAACAATAAGCATAATAAATTAATTTGGCAATGTCCAAATTGTGGTAATACAGACCAAACACGCATGAGTGTTGCAAGACGTACTTGTGGTTATATTGGTACACAATATTGGAATCAGGGAAGAACACAGGAAATTAAAGAAAGAGTATTACATTTGTAAAAAAGAAAAACTTCGTTCAATGAATTGGGCGGAGTTTTTTTATTTTCATTAGGAAAGAACGGCTTACATTTCACTCCTACGCCAATCTCGCACGTTACTTTTGCATCTTAGCCGGCTGAGGTGTGAAAAGGAACAAGAACTATTTGTGAAAAAAATCACAATATTTAATAAATGGAAGTTTTTCATGAGATTTGTTATAATCAAGAAAAAGATGTAAAAGTTTGGAATGCTTAGGAACGTGAGGGAATTATGACAGAAGGATTACTTTTGCTTTTATTGTTTGTAAATGTGATATTTCTGATAGTTGGAGTGTATCACAATTTTTTAGATAAAAATACACAAACAGTTAAAATCGGAAAGTTGTATCAGTCCATTTTAAATGAAACACAGACAGGTGTCATTGCCTATGATATTAAAACAGGTGAAATTTTATATATCAATCAGAAATTAAGAGATATCTACGGGGTAAAAGGTGATTTGAAAAATCTGGCACAGGATTCTCTTTTTGTACAGGAGAGAGGAAAAAAGCATTTGGATTTGGATTATGAGTCTTTGCGAAATGGAGCAAGTAATGAAGCGATTGAATACCATGAGTCAGGACTTATTTATTTGGTAAAAGGGAAGCTGATTGATTGGTATGGAAAAGAGGCATATGTAGAGTATTTGTTTGATGTAACAGACAGCAAACGTTTTAGCGAACAGCTTCAGTTGGAGCGGGCGGAACTTCAAAGAAAATATCAGGAAGAAATGTTGTATCGTGAAAAAGCAATTTCTGATGATATTATTTCTTCCAGCCGAATTAACCTTTCTCAAGGATATGTAGAGGAAATGCGTGTTGGTACAAGAGAGGGGTATGAAGAAACTTACCATGATGCGATGGATTTATTTTCTCGTATCGAAGCATTTACAAATCGGGTTTGGCTGACAGATGAGCAGAATCAAAGGATGTCTCCATCCACCTTATTAGATCGTTTTTTGCGAGGAGAACGTTCGATTTTTGAAGAATTTATGGCAGAATTAAAGGATGGCAGACATGTATGGCTTCGAGCAGAGGCAAAACTTGTAAAACGTCCCGAAACAGCAGAAATTATTGCATTCTGTTACAACCGTAATATTACAAGAGAAAAAGTGCTTGCAAGTATCTTAGAGCGGATTATGGAATACGATTATGAGGAGGTTTTTACAATTGATTCTATAAATGGTCGTGTAAATCTGATGGCATCTAGAAATTATGTAGTGGATGAGCAGCAGGAGGAGAAAAACTATCAACAGGAACTGCTGAATTTAAAATCACGTGCTGCTACAAAGTTGGATGCAAAAAAAATAGAAACAGAGCTTTCGATGGAGGTGATTTTAGAAAAGCTAAAGCATGAACCTGTATTTATTACAGAGGTATCGTTGTATTCGGAGAAGAAAAAACCAAGGTTAAAACAGTTTCGTTTTGTCTATTTGAATGAAACATTGGGAATGCTGTTGTTTACTATTACAGATATTGAAGAAATGGTACAGGCTGAAAAACAAAAGCAGGAGATTTTAGAAGAAGCATTAAAGAGTGCGGAGGAGGCAAATGCTGCAAAAATGCGTTTTCTTGCAAATATGAGTCATGAAATTCGGACACCGATGAATGTGATTATTGGTTTGGCTTCGATTATTCGAGAAGAATCCGACAGAAGGGAACGTGTATTGGAAAATACAGACCATTTAGAAGCAATGTCGAGATATTTGCTTTCTCTATTGAATGATGTATTAGATACAGCACGTATTGAAACAGGAAGTATTCATTTAAATAAAGAGGAATTTTCTATGCGGCGCTATTGGCAGACGGTGAACACCATGGCAGAATCACAGGCAAAAGCAGCAGAAGTTACTTATTTATTTAAGCAGGAGAATATGCTTAGGGAAAGTTATATTGGAGATGTGGTACGTTTACAGCAGATTTTGATTAATTTGATTAATAATGCGATTAAATTTACTCCAAAAGGTGGTAAAGTGACAGTAAGAGTCAGACAAGAGCAGATTTTAAAACAGCGGGCAAAACTTTGGATGCAGGTAGAGGATACAGGAATTGGTATTTCAAAAGAATTTTTACCTAAAGTATTTCAGGTTTTTGCACAAGAGCATAATGCTTCTACCAGTTCTTTTGGAGGCAGCGGATTGGGACTTTCCATTGCAAAAAATTTTGCAAAAATGATGGATGGCGATATTACGGCAGAGAGTGAACAAGGCGTTGGAACTACTTTTACTGTGGAAGTATGGTTAGACCTTTCAGCAGGCAGAAAAAAAGAAAAGAAACAAAAAAATATTTCAGAATATGAAGATTATTTTGCAGGAAAACGTATTTTACTAGTAGAAGACCATCCGTTAAATACCATTGTAGCAAAACGGATTTTGGAAAAACAAAAGATGGAGGTTGTGCATAGAGAAGATGGACAAAAAGCATTCGATTGTTTTTTTGAGAGTGAGGAAGGATATTTTGACGCAATTCTTATGGATGTGCGAATGCCAGTAATGGATGGGATTACGGCTGCAAAAAAAATTCGTAGCTTAGAACGAACAGATGCACAAACAATACCGATTCTTGCAATGACGGCGAATGCATTCGAGGAAGATAGACAACATACCTTTGAAGCAGGAATGAATGCACATCTGGCAAAGCCGATAGAACCGGAGGTACTATATCATACACTCTTGGAACAATTTCATAGAGAATAAATATAATTGTTACGTTAAGAATTTATCAAATGATAATTGTTAGATATGGGAGAGGATAAACTATCAGTTGATAGACACAGTAAAAGAAAGGTGGCATTGTAATTATATAGTTGTTAAGTAAATATTCAGTAGGTTTGTGCATTCTCTGGAGGGCTATAATCTCAGAAAAACGCTTCGGAATGAGAGGAAAAAATGGAATTAGAACAGATAAAAAATATTTTGAAAACAAATGTGTATGATTTTCTTCGTGAAGATAAAAATTTAGGCAGCCACATTATTCTTTTAACACTTGGAGGCAGTCATGCGTATGGTATGGATAAAGAAGGTTCTGATGTAGATGTGCGCGGAATTGCATTAAATACCAAAGAAGAAATCTTACTGGGTACCGATTTTGAACAAATCGTAAATATGGATACAGATACAACGATATATTCTTTTAATAAAATGATACAATTGCTTACTTCCAATAATCCGAATACTATTGAAATTTTGGGTTGCAAACCCGAACAATATTTATATTTATCTGATATCGGAAAAGAATTATTGGCTCATAGAAGGATGTTTTTATCTAAAATTTGTATACATACATTTGGAGGATATGCAAGTAGTCAACTAAGACGTATGGAGAATAAAGCAGTAAGGCTTGTATCCCAAGAACAAAATGAGGCATATATTCTGAAAAGTATCAGTAATGCAAAATATGAATTTAAAAATAGATATTATCCACATGAAGATAGTGATATAAAACTTTATATTGATAAAGCAGTGCAAGCAGGATATGACAGCGAAATTTTTATGGATGTTCATTTACAGCATTATCCTCTCAGGGATTGGACAGGTATGTGGAATGAAATGAAGTCTATTGTAAGCAGTTATAACCGAATTGGAAAAAGGAATGAAAAAGCAATGAGTCATGATAAATTAGGAAAGCATATGGCACATTTGCTACGCCTTTATATGATGTGTATTGATATTCTTGAAAAAGAAGAAATTATAACATATAGAAGCAAAGAACATGACTTACTTATGAGCATTCGGAATGGTGAATACTTAGACAGTAACAGACAGCCTGCACCAGCTTTTTATGACCTTTTAAATGAATATGAAAAAAGGTTTGAGTATGCAAAGACACACACTTCTTTACCAGAAGTACCTGATTATAAGAGGATTAATGAATTTAAAGTTTCTGTAAATGAAAGGATTGTAAAGGAATAGTGTAACTATTCAGAGTAGGTCAAAACACTTGCTGTTTTGACCAAAAGAATGTGATTCAGGTGTGAATACTGCCAAAGGCAGCTTAAAATCTCATTGAGAAGCAATTTTTAATAGATTTTTGCATTGTAACTATGAGGGTACTGAATAGTTATTTTTTCTGGGAAGATTTAGAGATTTGTGATAAAATATAGCTATTCAATGATAATTATTAGTAGCAGAATCGAGTCAGGAGGCGGTAATTATGGAAAGTTATCAGGAGTTTTTGGACAGAATTAATTCCTTTGAAAAAAGGGAAGTATTTTTTGGACACGATTATTTTCATGGAAATCCATCTATTGCCCAAAAGGTAAATCATGAAAATAAATTTCAGGCATTTTATGGAGATACTGTAGTATTTAATTTGGATGATAAAACAAAAGAGAAGCTGGCAGGGATAGTGGAACAGCTATATGCACAGGTTTCAGAGTGTTTTTGTGAAAGATTAGTTTCTAATACATTTCATATGACCTTACATGATTTAAGCAATAATCCTATTTTGCATGAGATAGCAGCAGAAGTATTTGAGAATGAATTAAAAGTAGTGGAGATTATGAAGAAAATAAAGTCTCAAAAAATAAAAATGAAAACGAAATATATTTTTAATATGGTAGGGACGAGCTTAGTTTTGGGGTTATATCCTGCATCTGAAGAAGATTATATGAAACTTATGGAATTATATGAAAGATTTAATGAAGTAAAGTGGTTAAATTATCCTCTAACGCCACATATCACGCTTGCATATTATAGTTTATATGGATTTCATCCGGAGTCTGCCAGAAAATTAGAGACAATGGTTTATGAACTAAATGACTTGGAAATGGAAATCGAATTATCAACGGAAAATTTATATTATCAAAAGTTTATTACGATGAATGATTATATCAATATTCTTTCTTGTAATTAATTTTTACTGCCAGTAGGATTGCCTGCTGGCAGTTTTTATGTTGTTTTGTAAATATATGCGGGGCTTTTCCAAGATTTATTTTCTTTCTAATTCTTGCAGTTCTTTTAATTTTCTAGCATATTCCATTAGACGGTCTTTATCAGCACTACGGTAAACATCAAAAAGAATACGGTCATTTTCATAGATTCGTCTTACAGTTTCTGCTGTCTGTGGGTCAAGCGGATAGTCTATGGAAGAATAATTTTCTTCACCGCTTACAAGGTAATCAACAGAAACCTGAAAAAATTCAGCAAGTTTTTTTAAACGTTCCGGTGTTGGCATACTGGTTTTCCATTTTGAAATGGATCCATTAGAAAATCCGAGTTCTTTTTCTAAAGCTCCTTGAGAAATCCTGCGGGATTTTCTTAGGTATTCAATTCGTTCGTAAAAATTCATTACAAATTCCTTTCCGATACAGAAAAGTTTCTAAAATATATTGACAAATAGAAAATATTCGGTATAATGAGATTGTAACACAGAAACATTTCTGTATCAAGTATTTTTTATCTTTTTAAATAAATATGTTTCAATAATATTTTAGAATGTTTTCTGTAAATGGTCAATATATATTTTAAGAAAACAATAAAAGATATGATACAGAAAGCAAAAAGAGTGAAAACTCGTTATTAAAAATGACATAGGAGGAAAATATGGAACAGGTAATTAAACACTATGGGAGTGCTATTTTAACAGTGATTGTTTTATTGGCACTTGGAGCTATTTTGGTATCAGCATTGACTTCAGATGGTTATGTAGCAGAAGCATTTCGTAATGCATTAGAAGGATTCTTTGGCGATATGAGTTCGCTTCAGCCTGGAAATGTACCAACACCAGCGTCTTAAAGAAGAAAGTTACTCCGACAGATATTTATTCTGTCGGAGTAGATAGGAGGGAATATGAGTGAATTAATCACATATGAGCCAATAGCAGAACATTTTGGCGTATTTGAAAAATATATAAGAGAGCCAAGTATTACAGATATTGATTATAATGGTTCCAGTTTATGGGTTACAGATTTTGAAAAGGGGCGTTATAAAGTAAAAGAAGAAATAACGGAACAATTTTTAAGTTCTTTTACGCATAATATATCAAATTGTGTGAATAAACAGTTTAATAACGCAAATAAAGTGTTGGAAGCAGATACAAAAGAGCTTCGTATTAGCATTATTCATGATTCTGCCGCCATGTCAGGGACAAGTATCTGTATTAGAAAATCGCCCTGCTTTGTTAGAAATACGATTGATACGATGCTGGCAGAACGGTATTGTTCGGAGGAAATTTTACATTTACTGCTTAATTGCGTTCAGGCAAGAATGAACTTTATTTTTGGAGGTGAACCGGGAAGTGGTAAAACAGAATGTGCAAAATTTTTTATGCAGTTTATTCCAAAAGAAGAACGGGTTATTACAATAGAGGATTCTTTAGAAATTCATTATCCGGAAATTAATCCGGGGGCGGATGCAATAGAATTACGAATTGGAGCTGGATTTACTTATACAGATGCGATTAAGGCATGCCTTAGACAGAATCCAAAATGGTTAGTACTTTCAGAGGCAAGGTCTGTAGAAGTGACATCTTTATTAGAACAATGGAGTACAGGAGTGAATGGTTTTACTACGATACATTTGGACGATTTGAGAAAGCTTTCGGACCGTATTCAAAATATGATGGATAATGTAAATGATGTAGAACGGATGGAAAATAGGATTTACAGATATGTAAATGTAGGAATTTTGATTCGCTGTATTGAAAATGAGGAAGGAAGTATACAGCGTTATATAGACCAGCTTTGTTTTTATAGCAGAGAGAATGGAGAAAATAAAGTATATATACTTGTAAAAGATGGAGAAGTGGTTTCAAAAGAATTACCGGAAGATATTTTGAAAAAATTTTCTTATGTAGATATAAAAGACCCTTTTTATTGTAAAGAGTTTGAACGGTATCGGAAAGAAGGAAAATAGAGATGAAAAAAAAGCTAGTTCGATTTTTAAAACTGTTAAATCCTA